>CAXUCT010000104.1:217-11810 GCA_964249415.1 uncultured Bryobacteraceae bacterium
ATAGCAAACAGGTGCCAGATGTGGTTGCTGAGCATATTCGTATCGGCGGGGTCAAAATGGCCGAGCCGAGCGAGTATCGCGTGATCGTCGACCGGATCTCGCACGATATCGAGTTCTTCCGCGCCTATCTCAAGAATGCTGTTCTCACGGGCACCATTGTGATCAACAATCCGTTCTGGTGGAGCGCGGATGACAAGTTTTTTAACTACGCTCTAGCCAGCAAACTGGGAGTGGCGGTGCCGAATACGGTAGTGTTGCCGCATAAGATGCATCCACCCGGAACCACCGTTCAATCGATGAGAAACGTCATGTTCCCTCTGAACTGGGAAGAGATCTTCAACTACATCAAGTTTCCGGCGTTCCTGAAGCCGTTCAGCGGCGGTGGCTGGAAGAACGTTTATAAAGTAAGCTCCCCGGAGGAATTCTTCGAGGCTTATGACCAGACTGGGACGCTATGCATGACGCTGCAAGCGGCGGTCGACTTCGACGAGTACTTCCGATGCTATGTGGTGGGACAGGAAAAGGTGCGCGTGATGAAGTATGACCCAAAACTGCCGCATCACCTCCGGTACGTGAAGGGGAATGCTTGGAGTTCCCAGCAGCTACACGACCGCATGGTACGGGACGCGCTGACGCTTTGCAGATCTTTGGGGTACGATTTCAACACGGTGGAGTTCGCCGTGCAAAATGGGATTCCCTATGCAATCGATTTTCTGAACCCCGCGCCCGATGCAGATGTGCATTCGGTTGGGCAAGAGAATTTTGAATGGGTAGTGGAGAACGTCGCCCAACTGGCAATCGGGAGAGCGCTCAGTCCGGTGCAGCCACAAAGCGAGTACCATTGGAATCAATTTCTGAGCGGCGGACGCGCTAAGAAAACGGCTGCGGCAACTTAGCCATGCCGGAGCCGCCCCAAGCGATGCTGAAGGAGAGACGATGAAACCGAGTCTGACGATTGGGATCGAAGAAGAGTATCAAACCATCGATCCAGAGACGCGCGATCTGCGCTCGCACATCGATACCGAGATCCTCTCAAAAGGCAAGAAGCTGCTGAAAGAAGCAGTGAAAGCCGAAATGCACCAGTCGGTGGTAGAAGTCGGCACGGCGGTGTGCCACGACATCAGAGAAGCCGCGAAAGAGCTGAAGTGCCTGCGGACAGAAATCGTCAACCTTGCCAAGCAGAATGGCTTGGGTCTGGTGTCCGCGGCAACGCATCCCTTTGCGGATTGGCGTAATCAGAAGATCTATCCGGATAAACGGTACGAAGTGATAGTTGAGGACCTGAAGATGGTGGCGCGCGCCAATCTGATCTTCGGACTACACGTACATATTGGAGTGGAAGATCGCGAAACTGCGATTCACCTGATGAATGCGGCGCGCTACTTCCTGCCGCACATCTTGGCTTTGTCGACCAATTCGCCTTTCTGGCAGGGAATGGATACCGGGCTGAAGTCGTACCGCTGTAAAGTGTTCGACAAGTTCCCGCGCACGAACATCCCGGACTATTTCCCCAGTTGGGGCGAATACGAACGCTTTGTAACATTGCTGGTGAGAACGAATTGCATTGACAACGCGAAAAAGATTTGGTGGGACATCCGGCCCCATCCGAACTACCCAACGCTTGAGTTTCGTATTTGCGACGTGCCGCTGCGGGCCGACGAATCCATCGCGATTACGGCGCTGATTCAAGCCACAATTGCCAAGCTATACAAGCTTCACGCCGCCAATCAAGGCTTCCGCCTTTACCGCAGGGCGTTAATCATGGAGAATAAATGGCGGGCGTTGCGTTATGGCCTGGACGGGAAGCTGATCGATTTTGGCAAAGAAGAAGAGGTACCGATCAGGGATCTTATTCATGAATACCTGGAATTCGTGGACGATGTGGTAGACGAACTAGGGTCCAGGCAAGAGATCAATTACATATACCGCATTCTGGAGCGCGGAACGGGAGCCGACCGTCAGCTTCACGTTTTCAAGGAGACAGGAGACTTGAAGAAAGTAGTGGATTATATGCTGTTTGAAACTCAGGCTGAAATCTCTACGGAAACGGCAGGAGCGCGCGCCGGAGCGGCTTGATGAGCACGACGTTAACGCAAACCGCCTTTGACCCCGAGTTGGCTCCAGGAGCGCATAACGCAGTATTCGTTTGCCTGAAAGTACAGCCTTCAGACAAGGTGACACTGATCACCGACCGGGCATGTGAAGAAATCGCAGCCAGCTTGGTTTCGCAGTTGAACGACTTAGGCTGTTCGTTCAGTACTTTCGTATTGGAAGATCTTGCGCCGCGTCCGCTCACGATCATGCCTGAAGTAATTCTCAAAGATATGGAATCGAGCCAGGTGAGCATCTTTGCGGTTCAGGCCCAGGCAAACGAACTCAAGACACGCATGCAAATGTGTGAAGTGGTCAACCGGCAGCGCCTACGGCATGGCCACATGGTGAACATCGAGAAGAAGATCATGCTGGAAGGCATGCGCGCGGATTTCGCCAAAGTAGACGACTTGACAATGCGTGTGATGAATATCGTCAACAAGGCGCGCTGCATTCGGGCAGCCACTCCTGCGGGAACAGATATCCGGGCCGACTTGACGCCCGAATACAAGTGGATTAAGACTAGCGGTCTGATTAGTTGCGAGAAATGGGGTAATTTGCCCGGGGGCGAGACGTTCACGTCGCCGCTGGAAGTAAATGGGACTTTCGTCGTCGATGGAGTGGTGGGCGATTACCTGTGCGCTAAATATGGGGATTTAAAAGAGACGCCGCTGACCTTGACCATAGAAGCCAACCGCTTAATAAAGGCGTTTTCCGAAAACAAAGACCTTGAAAATGAGTTCTGGAACTACACGCACCGTGACGAGAATAGTGACCGCGTGGGAGAGTTTGCGATTGGCACAAATCTCGCTATTCATGAGATTGTCGGAAATATTCTGCAGGACGAAAAGATACCCGGCGTGCATATGGCCTTTGGTGACCCGTATGGATCGCACACGGGGGCGAAGTGGACCTCGTCGACACATATCGATGTGGTGGGCCGGAACTTCGATATCTGGGCAGACGATCGACAGATTATGAGCGCTGGTCGGTTCCTGGTCTAGGCGGCACTCCTCGTGATACCGGAGTTGCGCCAGAGATTCAATCGGCAGTGGACTCCAGAGCTGTATCGGAAGTTTCTTCAAGCGCTGGAAGAGAAGGCGGGCGCGGCGCCTGGCTTTCGATGCAGTGAAACTCCGTTGTTCCTTCCCAAGCCGCTGTTGGACAAGATGGTCCGCTACGGACGCGAGCTTTACGAGCAACTCGCTTCCAATGCGGATTATAGGCGAGCTTCCGATGCGGCCATTCCGGCGCAATTCAATGTGCCGAACGAAGCCGGGCATCCGCTTTTTATTCAAGCCGACTTTGGATTGGTCCGCGAAGCCGACGGCAGTTTAGAGCCGAAGCTCGTGGAAATTCAGGGCTTCCCGTCTATTTACGGGCTTCAAGTTGCAATGGCCGAAGCCTACGGGCAAAGCTACAGCCTTAACGAATCGGTTCATCCGAACCTGACGGCATTTCTCGATGGCCTGGACGAGCGCGGCTATGTAGAACTGCTGAAGCGAGCGATTCTGGGCGGCCATGCGCCGGAAGAAGTTGTACTGCTGGAGATCAACCCCTACGAGCAGAAGACGCTTCCGGACTTCCTGGTCACTCAGAAGCTGCTGGGCTTGAAGATTGCTTGCATTACCGATGTTCGGAAGCAGGGCCAAAAGCTGTATCTGGATGGGGTAGAAATCAAGCGCATCTATAACCGCGTGATCGTTGACGAGCTGGTACGAAAGGATATTCCGGCCGCCTTCAAACTGACGGATGATCTGGACGTAGAGTGGGCAGGGCATCCCAACTGGTTTTTCCGTCTCAGCAAATTCTCGCTGCCGTGGTTCCGGCATGTAAGCGTCCCCGAGACCTGGTTCCTTAGCGATCTCAAGCAATTGCCGGAAAACCTGCACGAATATGTACTGAAGCCGCTGTATTCGTTCGCGGGATTGGGCGTGAAGATTGGGCCCACGAAAGACGAAATCGAGATGATTCCACAGGATCAGCGTAGCGGTTTCATTTTGCAACGGAAGATGGATTTCGTTGCCACCATCGACACACCGAGTGGGCTGACCAAGACCGAGATCCGCATTATGTATGTACGGGACAACGGCGAGTTGAAGGCCATGACCACTGTTGTGCGAACTGGACGCGGCAAGATGATGGGCGTCGATTTCAATAAGAACCTGGACTGGGTAGGCGCCTCAGCAGGGTTTACATACGCGAATGCAGCAGGAGAATAACATAGGAGCGTTATGTCGATTGATCCTCATGCGGGCAAACTCGCTGATCCGGCCAAACTCGTCAACCTTCCCCGCCTGATCACCAAATACTACGCGTTGAAGCCGGATCCCGAGGAAAGGACGCAGCGAGTATCTTTCGGAACGTCCGGGCATCGAGGCTCTTCGGATCACGCCAGTTTCAACGAGGACCACATCATTGCGATCACCGAGGCCATATGCCGCTACCGCCAGCAGCAAGGCACCACGGGGCCGCTGTTCATTGGTTCGGATACGCATGGCTTGTCCGAGCCGGCATTCGTGAGCGCGCTCGAAGTTCTGGCGGCCTACGGCGTGCAAACCATGATCGACGAGCAGGGTGGATATACCCCTACTCCATCTATCTCCCATGCCATCCTCACTTATAACCGCGGACGGAAAGACGGGCTGGCGGACGGAATCGTGATCACGCCTTCGCACAATCCTCCGGAAGACGGCGGCTTTAAATACAATCCCGCATCGGGAGGGCCGGCCGACACGGGCGCAACGAAGTGGATTGAGAATCATGCCAACGATCTTTTGACTTCGGGCTTGAAGGAAGTGAAGAGGCTTTCGTATGAGAAGGCGCTTACGGCAAACACGACTCACCGCTATGATTTTCTATCCAGCTATGTAGACCATCTGGCGTCAGTGATCGACATTGAATCAATCGTCAAGGCAGGGCTTAATATCGGAGCCGATCCGCTCGGTGGTGCGGGCGTGGCTTATTGGCCACGCATTGCCGAACGCTACCGTCTTAAGCTGACGGTTATTAATACAATCGTTGATCAGACGTTCCGGTTCATGACGCTAGATTGGGACGGCAAGATCCGTATGGACTGTTCGTCGCCATATGCGATGGCAAGCCTGATCGCCCTGAAGGACCGGTTTGATGTCGCTTTCGCGTGCGACACGGACCATGATCGCCATGGAGTGGTCACGCCCGGTTCGGGCCTTTTAAATCCAAATCATTATCTGGCGGTTGCCATCAATTACCTGTTCCGCAACCGGCCCCAATGGAGTTCCGGGTCGGGCGTAGGTAAGACGCTGGTGAGCAGCAGCATGATTGACCGTGTCACGGCTGATCTCGGGCGGCCCTTGGTGGAGGTGCCGGTTGGATTTAAATGGTTTGTCGATGGATTGCTAGACGGTTCCTTGGGTTTCGGTGGTGAGGAGAGTGCCGGAGCGTCTTTCTTGCGCCTGGACGGTGGGCCTTGGAGTACCGATAAAGACGGCCTGATTATGGGATTGCTCGCAGCCGAGATTACGGCGAAGACCGGGAAGGATCCGGGCGAGCACTATCGGGAGTTGACGGAGAAGTACGGAGCTCCCGTTTATGAACGAATCGATGCGCCGGCATCTCCCGACGAGAAATCTGTTCTTTCCAAACTATCGCCTGATCAGGTTCCAGCGAAAGAACTGGCGGGTGAGCGCATTGAAGCAATGCTCACAACGGCGCCGGGCAATGGAGCGCCCATAGGTGGACTGAAAGTCGTGACGAAGAACGGCTGGTTCGCGGCGCGCCCCTCTGGAACCGAGGACGTCTACAAAATTTACGCGGAAAGCTTTCTGGGCATAGAACACTTGCGACGCATTCAAGAAGAAGCACAGGCGTTAATCTCAAAGACGTTTCAAGATGCGGCAGCAATCAGCAGGCGCTAATGCTTCCAAACCGACGCATTCGGAGCGCAACGGCTCGCCGCCGCGCTGCTACACTGCCAGCAATGAGGCACGAAGAGCTGACCAGGCGAACCATGCTAACACTCATGGGAGTTCCTGTAGTGAGTGCGTTCGGCCAGGTTTCCGAGCGTGCAGTGAAGGCTCAGCCCCGCGGCAAACCTTCCGGGTTGCCTTTCAACGCTTGCTTCACAGACGTTGCGGCGCAGGCTGGTTTAACAGCTCCCTTAGCGTACGGTGAAGCCAACCAGAAGACCTACATAGTTGAGACCGTCGGGTGTGGTTGCGCTTTCTTCGATTACGATCATGACGGCTGGCTGGACGTCTTTCTGCTCAGCGGTACGCTGCTGGAGGGTCCGCCCGAAGGCGCAACCAACCGGCTCTATCACAATAACCGGGATGGTACTTTCACCGACGTAACTGAGAAAGCGGGGCTGCACCGCGTCGGCTGGGCCTCTGCGGTTGCGGTAGGCGACTATAACAATGACGGATTCGAGGACCTCTTCATTACGTATTGGGGTCAGAATGTGTTGTACCGGAACAATGGTGACGGCACATTCAGTGATGTAACCGAGAAGTCGGGTCTTCAGTATTCGGGAGTGAAGCGGTGGGGCTCCGGTTGCAGTTTCGTTGACTATAACCGCGACGGGCACCTGGACCTATTCGTCGCTAATTACCTGGACTTCGATCCCGCCAAAATTCCCAAAAAGGGTGTGAAGGCCGAGTGCAATTGGAGGGGCGTTCCAGTAAACTGCGGTCCACGAGGTCTCCCGACCGGTACCGTTGTGCTCTATCGCAACAACGGCGATGGAACCTTTACGGACGTCAGTGAAAGGTCAGGCGTATCGAAGTCGAAGGGCAGTTACTGCATGACGACAGTGGCGGCCGACTTCGACAATGATGGCTGGCCGGACATTTATGTCGCCTGCGATTCAACCCCCAGCTTCCTGTTCAAGAACAATCACGATGGGACGTTCACCGAAGTGGGCCTGGAGAGCGGAGTGGCGCTGAACGAAGATGGCATGGAACAAGCCGGAATGGGGCTGGGCATAGGCGATTTCAACCTGGATGGCAGCCTCGATATTCTGAAGACGCACTTCGCGGACGACACCGCCATCCTCTATAGGAACGACGGCAAGGGCAGCTTCGAAGACGTAACAAACTCGGCGGGATTAGGCGTCGAAACACGTTTTATCGGCTGGGGCGCCGGCATGTTTGACGCCGATAACGACGGTTATCCGGATCTCCTTTGGGTCACCGGAAGTGTTTACCCGGAGATTGAAAAGATCATGCCGAACTATCCATTTAAGAGCCCCCGCATTTTCTTTCGAAATCTGAGAAACGGAAAGTTCGAAGAACTGCTGGATCAGGCTGGTCCCGGAATAGCTGCTCCGCATGCAAGCAGAGGTTGCGCCTTCGGCGACTTCGATAACGACGGGGACATGGACGTACTGATCATGAATCTGAATGAGCCCCCGTCCCTGCTCAGGAACGATGTTGGCGGCAGCAATCATTGGATCAAAATCAAGCTGATCGGATCGAAGTCGAACCGCAGTGCTATTGGAGCGCGCGTTACGCTGCACTACGGCGGCAAAGTGCAGGCGCAAGAAGTATTAAGCCAAGCGAGCTTCTATTCAGCAAATGATATGCGGCTGCATTTTGGCTTAGGCGCGGTGGATAAGGTCGATTTTGATATTCGCTGGCCAAACGGCGGCACGGAGCGCGTCAGCAATGTCGCCGCAAATTGTTTGGTGACGGTCCGGGAAGGCGCGGGAGTGGTGAAGACCGAAGCCCTCGAACAGCGCCTGAAACACTTCGCAGCCTCGCCACGTCCGGGGTGATGTGAGAACTCTGCACTTTGCTGTTGCCTTCGCGCTGAGTGCCTCGTATGCGGCGAACAGTCAAAACGCGGCCGTGGACTGGTCGGCCATGCAGGCCTACGAAGCTCACGCGATTGCCGTCACCGGCCAAGTCTCGCGTCTTCGCGATGAACGTCCTTGGGCTTTAAGCGCTGGCGAACGCGTTCCGATTCAGCAAATCATCAGTACGGGGCAGGATGGATATGCCCGTTTTGCAGTTGCAGGCGGCAGCACCTTCGACATCTATGCGAACTCGCGCGTCGTTTTTAGACAGAATGCCGCTACCGCTGGTGATCTGTTGGATGTACTGGCCGGACGAGTACGGATTCATCTGCAGCCTACTCCCGGAGAGCCGCAGCAGCGCATTTTCACTCCTGTGGCCATCATCGCCGCGCGCGAACCTTCTACGGTGGTGCTGGCGATCGATGAAGACGACACCGTCCGCATTGATGTGGTTGAGGGCCAGGTACATGTGCAGCATACGATTTTGCCGCGCAGCGAGCCTGTGCTGGTGAAGGCGATCGATGCAATCCTCGTGCAACGTGACCAGCCTATCTCCCGGCGAGTGGATCGTGGATCACTTTACCGCTATACCGTGAAAGTATTTTCGGCCATTACGCCGGGCCATTCGGCCGCGAAGAGCGGTGAGCCGGTGGAAGGGAACAAGTTTATGGCTAGCGTCGCGGAAGCCGCTCCTTTGCTCGAACGCAAGCGCTGAACCAAGCACTAGACCAAGCAGCCTCCCTGCGCCGCTACAATGAAGGCGGATGATCCCCAACGGGCGCCGGCTCGCATCGTGCATCAGTTTGGTTTTGTGGCTTTGCGGAACCTTTTCGCTGTTTGGTGGCGTGTTTGATGCGAAACAAGCAACAGCGCCCGCGCCGCCCCCGAACGGCCAAGCCCCGGCCTCGCTGAGTCGTCAGCAGGCGCAAGCGGAAATGGGGCTTGAAAACTCATGGGACGTTCGAAAGATCCTTGCTGGCTTGCTGGATGAGAGCGAGCAACTGCAGCCCATTCTGGCCAAGCTGAGCCCACAGCAGTGGCACGACGGGAAAGGCGCTCCAACCACATACATGATTCCATGGCAAACTGCACAGCGGCAACTGAATGACGTTAAGTACGCCACCACGCAACTGCAGGCGAAAACAGAAAGCCTTTCACTCGCGCTGGACCTCTACTTTCGTCTCGAGGCCCTCGAAACGACCACGCGATCGGTCTTGGAAGGCGCTCAGAGATATGCCGACCGCGCCACGGCTGATAAGCTGAATGCGCTGATCGCTCGCAATTTCAATAGCCGCGAGCGCTTACGCGACTATCTGCGGGATTTGACGGCCAGCGCAGAACAGAATTTCAAAGTGGCCGATGAAGAGGCGCAGCGCTGCCGCGCTGAGATGAGTAAACAACCTGCCACCAAGAGGTCAAAAAAATACTGATGGAAGTTCTAACGTTCACGTGTTCCATTTGCGGCGAGAGTTCGCGAGACATCTGCCTCTCCTGCACCAAAGACACATGCGCCAATCACTTGTGTGAACGGTGTAAGCGTTGCAGCGATTGCTGCGTTTGTGAGGTGCGGCTCATCACGCAACACGAAACTAACGGGAGAGTTCCGCACTTCATTCCATTAGAGGAACCGGAACTGCCCAAAGATGTTCCGGCCGATGTAATCACGCCCAACGAATCGCACCAGGTTTGAAAAACGTGGTAGCACCAACACCCTCAACCGTTTTGATGTGCGTGCGGCTTCTTTTTTGGGTTCAGCGCCTGCCGTAAGACAGGCTCGCGATCACCGCTGACCCAAGCGGCCTGAATTTCACCCTCGCTCAGTGCCGCGAGACGGCCCGCCAGGATAAACGCCGGTAACGCATGCTCGAGATCGTGCCAGCGAGCCATTTCCAGCACTGAAGGCAGCGCGCGCTCTCGAAGTAATGACAGCGTGCCGGGATCGCGGTTCTCAGTGAGATCGACCAGCAGCAGAGTCGCGCCTCGTCGATCCGACCACACCACGGAGTTCAATAATTCAATGAACCACGTTGGCTCTATCCGGACCTGCTGCTCAGGGTGCAACTTGACGCCGACGGCGACAGCCTGAAGAGAGCGCATCGCCGTTTGACGAACCGTCTCCTCCTGGTCTTGAAGAGCATACTGCAGTCCATCCACCATAATCTTCGAAGTACGTGGCCCGCGCGGACCATACGGCAGTAAATACGCCGCCATGTTGCGCTGATCGCTGTCGGCGGATTCGCGCAGCACTTGATTGATTAAGGCGAGGTCGTGAGCGGCGAATGAAATAAACTCTTCCTGAAAACCCCGGCATACCGGGTCGGCCATAAGGGAATAACCATTCGTGAGATCTTCGTCGGCATTGTGGCCGTGCATGCTGTCGCTAACCGCGTCGAGAAACGCGCGATACTTATCGGCCAGTTCAGCCGGGATGGTCACGCTACCGCTGGGAGAAGGATGAAACTCAAAATGTGGCTGGTCCCGTTCTTCCACACCGACGTAGAGCACCGTTTTTCGCTGATCACAACATGTCGCCTGGACGCTGCTAGTTACGATGCCGCCAATTCTGTCGATTCGATCCTCAACATCCGAGCGTCGTCCCGGCAACAGATCTCCCGCCTTCACGCCCATGACGGATCTGATCTTATGGACGGAGACCTTCCGCGCCCCATAAATTTCAACGATGCCTACGCGCGGAGTAGTAATGTCTTCGGCGCTGGCAACAATGGCGACGGCTAGCGCCAAAACCAAACAATGTCTCACAGCTTTAAGTATGAGACGGCGAGGCGAGCGCTTCGGTTTACGCCTGCTTTTCCGCCAAATCGCCAATCACCGGCAGCTTGACTTTCTTGTTGTTATAAGCAGAGAACATCAGGTACAACCAGAGCAGGAAGAAGAGCAGGCCCAGCAGCGGGGTCATAAGCAGGCCCACGCCGTGCGTCACGACGCCAACCATTGCCCATAACATGCAAAATGCTATCCAGCCCACATTGAAGAAAATGGATTGGAAGGCGTGAAACCGCACTGTCCGGTTCTGACTGTAGGGCGCGATCAATAGGAAAATGATGCCTGTCACCATGCCGAACAGATAACACAGCGCACCCGCTACGTTCTCGGTCAGGCCGGGAGCGGACGCGACGGGCGCTCCCGCGCTGAATCCACCGCCTGGAGTTGCGCCCGCGGCGCCTCGAACCTGAACTCCGCAATTGGGACAGAAGCTGCCGGGCGCCTGTGCGCCGCAATTGGGACAGAATGCCATAGATCCTCCCTCCCCGAACGTTTACGAGTCTATTACAATTCGGAGGCGAAGCGCTACACAGCCATAGGGGCCTTGGCGACCGATCTTAGTACAACTGCCACCAGTACCATAACAAGCGAAAATAGGGGCAGCAGCAGCAGAGCGCGGTGATAGTCATTGCCTTGGGCTAGAGCGCCGATGATGCGTGAACTTACCGCTAATCCAATCCATCCACACGTAATCACAATGCCCATGGCGGTAGCGGCGCCCCGAGCAAAGGTGTCGCCGACGATTGCCAAGGTGGTGGGAAACACCGGCGCCATGCTGGCTCCGGCGCAGAATACCGCAATAGTGATGGCCGTCGTGGAATGCAGTTCCAGCATGGAATAGGTGGTGATGGCCATCAATATTGACGCGACCAATGTGACCGTCAGCGCAGGTATCCTCGTCAGGACTCTGGAAACCACCACGCGCCCAACCAGGATGCCAAA
>CAXUCT010000105.1:0-11778 GCA_964249415.1 uncultured Bryobacteraceae bacterium
GGCTTTTCAGGCTAGCAACAGTGTACGGCGGCAAACACTATCACAATCCTAGTAGCGCTTTGAGCGTCAGCGCGTTATACGCCGCGTAGCCTGAGTCATCGTTATCGAAATAGATAAAGACGCTTCGTTCTTCCGAGTGCCAGTCGCGAATCCGGGCGGCCCATGCGGCTAGTGCTTCATCCGAATAACTGCCCTGGTATTTCCCGCCCGGACCATGCAGGCGGACATACACCAGATCTGCCGTTACCTGGATGGGAGATTGAAAGCCGGCCAGGTCGAAGATGCAGTAGCCGGCGCGATGCCCAGCGAGGAGATCGTAAATCTCCGGCACGTCCCAGGTTGGATTGCGGAACTCAAAGGCATAGCGGTGATAGGAGGGAAGTGCATGGAGGAAATGCGCGAAACGCTCTCGGTCCACTTGCCAATGCGGTGGAAGCTGAAACAGGATGGGACCCAGCTTCTCCCGGAGAACGTCGACCGCGTCAAAGTACCTGGCGATGCCGGCCTCCGGATCGTTGAGCTTCTTCATATGCGTTAGGAAGCGGCTGCCTTTCGCGGCGAACAGAAACTGCGGCGGCGTAGAGTCACGCCAGTTTTCTAAAGCGCTCCCGGTGGGCAAGCGATAGAAAGTATTGTTCAATTCGACGGTATCGAACCGCGCGTCGTAGTAGGCGAGCATTTTGGAAGCGGATGTTTTGGGCGGATAGAATGTGCCGACCCAATGCTTGTAGTGCCAGCCGGAGGTTCCGATGTGAATGCGAGGCAAGCTGTCCTTAAGACGTCAGTGGCCGGAGGCGGGTTCGAGAACAGCGGAGCCGGGCAGTTCGGCGTCGGCAGAAGGCAGAATGCCGAGCTGTTTGTAAACAGGCCGAATGACTTGGCGAATACGCGGCAGCTCCCGTGCAAAAAGCAGCGCGCCCACAGCACACAGTCCACCGCTGAGGGCGACGGTGAGTGGCGCACCGAAGCGAGCCGCCATCACGCCCGCCAACAGGCTGCCGAATGGCGACATGCCGGCGAAGGCCATGGCATAAAAGCTCATCACACGCCCGCGTTTCTCGTCCTCGACAATGGTCTGCACGATGGTGTTGCTGGCCGCCATTTGCCGCATCATGCCAAATCCGCTGAGCAGCAGCATACACATGGAAAGCCAAAGTATTTTCGAAAGACCAAAGCCGATCAGAGACAGGCCGAATATCGCTGACGAGACCGGGATTACTCTTCCTAACCCGATGACGCTGCGGCGGCCGGCAAGAGCCAGCGCACCTATGAGCGCGCCCACTCCGCCCGTGGCCATAAGCAGGCCGAGTGTATGCGGACCGCCGTGCAAGACCGTTGCGGCAAAGACAGGCATCAGAACGGTATAAGGCATACCTAACAAACTCACGAGGGCGAGCAACAGCAGGATGGAGCGGATGGGAAGAGAACGCGAAACGTACTGCCAACCGTCGCGCAACTCCTCGGTCACGTTCGTTATGTGGGCCCGTGGGACAGATGGCTTGACATGCATGGCAAGCAGCGAAACGATCACCGCCAGATAGCTGATGCTGTCAATCAGAAAGCAGTAGCCCTCGCCGACCTGAGCAATGAGGACGCCGCCGACCGCCGGTCCGATGAGGCGAGCGGCATTGACCATGGAAGAGTTCAGCGCGATGGCGTTTGGCACGTCCGCGCGGTCATCAACCATCTGAATGACGAAGGCCTGCCGGGCGGGCATGTCAAACGCGTTCACGAATCCTTGCAAGACCATCAGCACAATCACGTGCCACACCTGAATCACGCCAGCGAGCGCGAGCGCGGCCAGCACGAAGGATTGAATCAGCGAGATGGCCTGCGTCCAGATAAGGGTGCGGTGCCGGTCCCAACGATCAACCCATACACCCGCGATAGGGGCGAGAAAGAATAACGGCAACTGCCCGGCAAAGCCCGCTACGCCGAGCAGGAAGGCAGAATGGGTGAGACGGTAAATCAGCCAACTGGTAGCAATGCGCGTCATCCATGTGCCAACAAGCGACACGCTTTGGCCGGAGAAGAAGAGCCGGTAATTGCGGGAGCGAAGAGAGCGGACGGCGGCGGCCCACGAGCTAATGGGCTGGGCTGGTCGCAGGGAGTTTGGCACCTTCTTTAGGGTACGCGGCGCGGCACTGCGAGCTAACAGGCTTAACCGTCGTACCCGATCTGGTTCATGAAGGATCTCAGCAGCGGGTTCAACTGTGTAAGTTCGAACGTTCCTTCGAACCCTGCATTCATGGCTACGCTGATTGCGTTTTGCCGCTCACGATCAGGTGGGAATAAGTAGGTGCCATTGAGGAACTCGGGATCTCTACATCCTGGACAGCGGCAATCGTGATCTCTTCAGGTTCAGTAAGTGCCGAGGGGTTCAACTCAGGCATGTATTGTAAAACGCGCATCCTGAATAAACGGAATTCCAGCGCATTGGTCCTGCCATACTCGGGCAAACCTATCTCATCACCTATCTTATTGAACGCCAGCACCAGCCTCTTCTCGGAAACCGCCGGCAACTTCCCTGCTAGGAATTGTAAGTGGAGCGCTGTCGCCCAATCATCTACTACATCCTTAAGCGGACCACGGGGGACGAATGCATCCGTAACGCTTGAAACCTAGCGGCGAACGTCTTCAAAGGTTCCGGAGTTCGCCCTTGGATGCAGCCTCGCGGATAACTTGGAAGTGCGAACTGACTTGCCGCCCTTCCTTTTTCCCGGCAGACGTGGAGTTCGGCACCTTTTAGGGTACGGGTAGAAGCTTACGCTTTCGCCTTCATCGACTTTCCCTTTGCGGCGGTCTCGTAATCTTCCACACTCGCTTCCTGCAGCAACGGCTTTGCTACTTCCGTCAGCAGATAGTCCGCGCTTTCCTCATCCCCTAGGGTATAGGACAACAGATCGGAGACTTGCCGTTCGCCGATAAGGCGCGCTATGCTACGCACCGTTCCGTATCCTGCGATCTCATAGTGCTCCACCTTCTGGGCAGCGGCAATCAGCGCCAGGTCTGCTGAAAGCTGTTCCTTGCCGGCGCCTTTCTGAATGGTCTCCTGCCCTTCTTCGATCAAGCCCATCATGGCTTTGCAGGTTTTTGCCTGGGCCTTCTCGCCAAGCAACTCGAACGACTGCTTCAAGCGCGCGATGTGCTCCTGCGTTTGCAGCAGATGCGTTTCAAACGTCTCTTTGAGCTTAGGGTTGTGCGCGGCCGCGGCCATCTTCGGAAGAGCGGCAGTTAGTTGTGTTTCAGCACTCAGGAGGTCTTCTAATTCTTCAACGAGTAACTCTTTTAGCTGTGACATCGAATCTTGTCCCTTGTTCTTTTACTTTCGCGAGCTCGGCTTCACGACGGTCTTCTTCGCGTGAAGAGCGTGGCCATTCTTGGCTACTGGTTCGCCTTCGTTCTCAGTCGGCGTTCGGGTTCCGGCTAGCTGGGATTGGAAGTCTTGGAAGGCAGGGGCTTCCACAAACTGCCAATCACCGCCTTGATTCCAAGGCCCGCGTAAATCTTGTTCGCCCATATCTCCAATGCCCGTAGAGTCGTCAAAGAACTGGTTCACCAGACCGGGAGTGGGCGGAATTCTTCCGATGGAAAAGATTGGCTTTCCCATGCTTTCTAGCGCTGCGGAGAAAGCTTTCATGTGGGTGATCTCGCGCGTCATTAAAAACTGCAAGGCATCGATCGTGCCCATGTCGTCGGTGAAGTCGATGAGCCTTTCGTAAACGATTTTGGCTCGCGCTTCGGCGGCGATATTACTCCGCAGGTCTACGTCAAGCTCACCTGAGATCTTCAAGTAATCCGCCGTCCAGGGATTACCTGCCGAGTTGAACAGATTGACTCCGCCCCCGCCGGCAATCGAGATCAAAGGATCCGCGTGCGCGGCGTTCCGGTCCGATTTAGTCGGTTTCAAATGCATGCGGGCCAGTGTTCCCACAACCTCCAAATGGCTGAGTTCTTCGGTTCCGATGTCCATCAACAAATCCTTTCGTTCAGGATCTTCGCAATTCAGTCCCTGAATGGAATACTGCATGGCTGCGGCTAACTCGCCGTTTGCTCCGCCGAACTGTTCCAGCAGCATTTTGCCGAACTGCGGATCGGGCTTGCCGATAGTCACGGTGTACATCAGTTTCTTAATGTGGTGGTACATGTTTGCCTCTGGAGGAACGGCCCGATATAAATCCGGCCTATTACGAGACGCGGACTCGGGGGAAAAGCTACTTTTGAGGTTCCACGTAACACTACCGGGCCGTTAGCTCGAGACGAGTACGCCCTTCCAAAACGCCACGTGATCTTGGATATTGGCTGCCGCGGATTTCGGCTCGGGGTAGTACCAAGCCGCGTTTTCGTTGCGCTCGCCATTCACGACAACGTGATAATAATGCGCCGTGCCTTTCCAAGGGCAGACTGTGGTGTGATTGCTGGGCTCAAGAAATTCCCGGTGAATGGAATCCGGAGGAAAGTATTGATTGCCTTCGACCTGCTGGGTGTGGGCACTTTGGGCGAGGGTGGCTTGATGCCAGGTTGCGGTGGCCATATATTCACGATGCCACGGCGCAGCCTTGCGGAGGAAATTATATGATCTACGTGGGAGCGCGAAGGGAGCTTACATGAAGAGCAAGCAGGTAACGAGGCGGTATTTTTTTTACGGAAGCCTATTGGCGGGAGCGGTTCCGCTGGCCGGCTTTGGTAGCGCGCCATCGTTAAAGAAGCTAGGCTATAAGTCGCCGAATGAGAAGCTCAACATTGCTTCGATTGGCGCAGGCGGCAAAGCGACCAGCGATATAGCGGGGTGCGCCGATACGGAGAATATCGTGGCGCTTTGCGATGTTGACGAACAGCGGGCCGGAAAGGTTTACGGGCAGTACCCTCGCGTGCCGAAGTATAGAGACTATCGAGTGATGCTGGAGAAAGAAGGTGGCAACATCGATGGGGTGATTGTAACGATTCCGGATCACATGCACGCGGCGGCGGCACTTGCCGCCATGGAGCAAGGAAAGCATGTGTACGTGCAAAAGCCGCTGGCGCATACGGTTTGGGAGTGCCGGGAGTTGGCGAAAGCGGCAGAGAAGTACGGCGTGGCCACGCAGATGGGCAATCAGGGATATTCAAACGAGGGCACGCGGCAATGCGCCGAAATGATCTGGTCCGATGCCATCGGGGACGTGACGGAGGTGCATGCATGGACGAATCGCCCAGCTTGGCCGCAAGGACTGCAGGAGATGCCGGCTGCGTCCGCAGCGCCAAACACGCTCGATTGGGATCTCTGGCTGGGCGTTGCCAAGCAGCGGCCTTTCAGCGAAGATTACTTGCCGTTTAGCTGGCGCGGCTTTTTTGATTTCGGCTCGGGCGCTTTGGGAGATATGGCTTGCCACTTATTAGGCGCGCCGAACATGGCGTTGCGGCTAGGCGCGCCAACTGCGGTTGAATGCATCAGTCAGGAAGGCCGGAGCGACACTTACTTTCCGGCGAAATCAGTCGTGCGCTTCGATTTTCCGGCGCGCGAGGGTATGCCGCCAGTGAAGATTTATTGGTATGACGCCATGAGGGAGGATCAGCCGACGTTCGCGGCGGCGCCGCATAACGAGATTCTGGGGGATCTGCCACGCAACCGGTGGAGCACTGAAACTTCTTCTCTGAAGCCTACGGAGCACCAGATCCAAGGCCGCGTTTTCACTGACCAATTTTTCACTCCAAAGGATCTACCGGCGCCTGCGCCCCGGCCGCAGCCAACACTAGCCGATGCGCATGCGCGGAAAGAGGCGGAGTGGATGAAGCTGATCAGCACCGGCACCAACGGCAGCTTGTTTATAGGCTCGAAAGGCATGCTTACCACCGGCACTTATGGCGAGTGGACACGCTTGATTCCCGTGGAGCAAATGAGAGATTATGAATTCCCGCGAGAGTTTCTGCCGCGCTCGCCAGGGCATTATCGGGACTGGATTCGCGCCTGCAAGGGCGGCGATGCTGCGTGTTCGAACTTCGGCGTTTCCGCTCCTTTCACAGAGTGGGTGGCGCTGGGCGCGATTGCCACGCGGCTGAACTGCCGGCTGGAATGGGATGCAGAGAAGATGCGCATCACGAACAGCGCGGAAGCAAATGAGATGTTGAAGCCGGTGGTCCGCAAGGGCTGGCACATTGGTTAGGCACAAAATGAAAACCAGCTTGCAGTCCTTTTCACTTCTGTTCGCGTGCTGCCTGGCTCTTGATGCGCAGCAGACCTGGACAGTGCATGACCGCGAGCGGCCCGCGCCGCCGGTGGTTACGCCTGCTGATTCACCAGGCGGCAGGCCGTCCGACGCGAAAGTCTTATTCGACGGCAGCACGCTCGATGCATTCGAACGCGTGCTTGGCGGGCCAGCCGGGTGGACCGTGAGCGATGGGGTGTTCACGGTGGCGCCCGGATCGGGAAGCATCAAAACAAAGGAGCAGTTCGGCGATTGCCAATTGCATGCCGAATGGGCGTCGCCCTCTCCCGTCGTCGGCGAGGATCAGATGCGAGGTAATAGCGGCCTGATCATGATGGGAATGTTCGAGATCCAGGTGCTGGATTCCTACCACGCGCGCACCTATGCGGATGGACAGGCCGGCGCCATTTACGGGCAGTATCCTCCCCTGGTGAACGCATCGAGAGGACCGGGCCAGTGGCAGACGTACGACATTGTTTTCCGCGGCCCGCGGTTCGACGCGACGGGGCAATTGACTCGGCGCACGCGCGTCACGCTGATTCATAACGGCGTGGTCGTGCAGGACGCGACCGAATTGAGTGGGCCGACGGCTTACCATAACCGGCCGCCCTATTTCAAAGTTCCCGAGCGGGCGCCGATCGTGATTCAGGAGCACGGCACAACGGTTCAGTATCGAAATATCTGGATACGCGAGCTGGCGGAAGAACAGGAACCGCTGCCCGCCAAATCGTTCGTGCCGTTGCGGCCGGATGCCGCGCGCTTTGCCGATTATGCGGGCGCGTACGAATCAAATCATGCCAAGCTCACGGTGCGTTCGTCCGATGGCAAGGTTACGGCGGAGCTCAATTCCGCGGCAGGACGGAATGAAAGCACGCTCGACATGCTGCCCATTAGCGATGATGCATTCATTGGCCGCCAAGCGCTGGGGGCGGATGCGATTCAGGTGGTGTTCACTCGCGATGCGAAGTCGAATGTAGTCTCCGCGGTCGCTTTTCTCGGTGGGAAGTATGTGACGTTTGTGAAGAAGCAACCCTGATGTTCATCACGACTTGTTCATCATGGCCGTGGAAGTGGAGTCGAAGTAGGCGAGGAGAATACGCCTTGCTTCCGCGGGCGCGGAGATTTCGTCGAGGGCATGGGTCATTAGCTTCATCCAACGGTCGCGGGCGGCTTGATCGACTGGAAACGGGGCGTGACGCATGCGCAGGCGCGGATGTCCACGCCGCTCGATATAGCGTTGCGGGCCACCGAAGCGAAATATCAAGAAGTCACGCAAGCGCTCCTCCGCGCCGGCAAAATCGTTCTGTGGATATATCGGTCCAAGGATGTCATCAGCTGGGACTTGCCGGTAAAACGCTGCAATAAGTTGCCGGAACCAGTCATCGCCCAGAGCCGAGTAGAGTTCGTTTTCTTGCACTAGCTATTTAGGCTTCTGGCGATTGCTCTTATACTCTTTTTCGAGCATCATCTCGATCCGCACTTGAGCCATTTTCAGAACAAGTGACTTGGTCTGAGCATTCAGTTCCACCGTATAAGGACCATCTTTGGTTCCGAGCTCATCGAAGAAAGCAAGTTGGTCGCCATCAAGCTTGTAGGTTCCGTGGCGTTGCACGCCTTGGCCGTGAATATGGACGTTTTGGACGAACGTATTGCTGGCGCTGAAGGCAAGCGTGCCACTGCATTGCTCCGGGTGCGGAGTGCCATCAAAGCAGGTATGCGTGGTGGGCACGCCGTCGTCGGAATCAGACATCGAAAGGTACTCCCAGCCACCCGGGTCTTCGAGCATCTTGAGGTCGTCATCTGATAAGCTGCGAGCTCCTATTTGCGCTGCGAAGACGAGTAGGACTCCTGAGCAGATCAGGGCGCTCGTCCATTTGCCGCCAGTGTCTTTCACGTGGTTATCTCCTTCTAATGAGTCATTGAGTAGACGATGTAGTTTACACCGATGCGAACACCCAATGCGGAATACTGCTCGGGATAGCCGGGGAAGTCGGCCCATTCCCAGGAATCGCCAAGATCTGAATTGAAGGCGACCGCTACCATCACGCGGCCCTTGTCGTCATAGATGCCTCGCCAGTGGGCCACGTAACCGTCGTTGCGATAATTCACGCCACTGCGAACCGCCCATTCGCCCGGAACCTGGTAGCGGTCGTCCAGATCGTAGACGGTATGGAAGATGGGGTCCTCGTCCGAGATCTCGACCACTGGCCGGTCGGGGAAGATCCGCTTTATGCTGGCGGTAAATATCTCCCAGTCGCGAGTCCCCCAGAAATCGTCACAGACCAAGAAGCCGCCGCGCAGCAGATATTCGCGAAGGGTTTGGGCCTGCGTGTCCGTGAGATCCCATTCGCCGACAAAGACGGCGTAAAGCCAGGGGTAGTTGAAGACGTCGTCTTTGTTGTCGAGATTGACCGGCTGCTCGACCGAGCGGCTATGAATGCGAGTGAGGCGGCGAAGGGCTTCGAGGAAGTGGCGGTCCGCGCGCGGGTAATCGTTCGTCCAGCTGGAGTGCCCTTCGGTCCAATCCCAACCCGCATGGCGAAAACCAGCATCGGGAATGGACGGGTACATCAGGCGAGCGAAAACCAACTCGGCTTTTTCCGTGTAATCGGGAGGAAGTGGAATGCGTCCGACGCGATATTCGTCCCCCGGAAATTCGCGGAAGGGGTGGGGCAAGGGACGCTGCAGCGCATATAGAACAGTTAGTACGCCGAGCCCGATCGCCAGGCGACTAACAAGCTTCCTGACACTCATCCGCAAGGCCTACCTGAGAATAGCATCGGCAAACGGAGCGTAAAAGAAGCGCAAAAAGCCCGCAGCTTTCGCTGCGGGCTTTTTTGACTTGAACTAAGTAACTAATTAAAACAGGAACGTCAGTACCAACTGGAACTCACGCGGCGTGTAATTCGAATTCGTGCCAGTGATTTGCCCAAACTGCGTGGTGCCGATAGTGGTGCCTGGGTTTGCGTAACTCGGCGTATTGGAGATGTTGAAGCATTCAGCGCGGAACTGAACCAGCTTGGACTCAGTGAAGTGGAAGTCCTTGAAAGCGGACAGATCCACGTGCCGGAAGTGCGGTCCATACATCGCATTGCGGCCCAGGTTTCCCAGCGTGCCCGCCGGCTGGACTACGAATACCGAAGTATTAAAGAACTCGTTCAGGCCGGGGTTGGACAAGCTAGGGCTGCCGGTCACGCTGGGACGGTCAGGCTGATTACCGATACTGGTACCTGCCACGTTGTTCTGGTTCGTGATGGTGAAAGGTAGACCGGTCTCCCAGGAAGCCAGTGCGTTGAGCGACCAGCCTTTGGCTAAGGCGCTCGTGATCCCTCTCAGGCTTTGGCCGAAAGGAAGCGAATAGGTGGACGTCAGGGCGAAGCGGTTCCGAATGTCTAGATCGCTGTTACCCTTGTCGACTTTATAAATCTGAAAGGGGACGAGCCCGTATCCTTCGTTGCCCTCATTGCTCAGACCTAAAGCATCATCGATGCCATGAGCCCAGGTGTAATTGGCGTCCATCGAGAAGCCCTTGTTAAAACGGCGCTGGTAGGCGACCTGGTAGGCGTTATAGCTGGAAGTACCCTCCGTGAGGACTTCGCCGATTTGACCGACATTGGGCAATACAGCGTCGTAAGGACGTGGCCCCCTTCCTACTGCGGGTGCTGGTGCGTTGTAATCATTGATGATTTGCGCCAAGTGGCGACCGTACTCGCCGACCCAACTCATCGTGATCACGTTCTGCGAAATTTCTTTCTGCACAGTGAAATTGAATTGCTGTGCAGAGCTATCGTGGTAACCGGGGTACACGTTGTCGGCGATGCTTCCGGTGAAATTGCTGATATTGTTCGGATTGATCGGCTGCTGAAAGGGAGTAGGAAGTCCGGCACTCAGGTTTCCAAACGGAGCGGGACAGGGGGTCTGGCCGGATCCGTTTCCGCAAGGTCCGTAATTGAAAACGAAAGGCACATTTTTCAGACTGGCGTTGGAAGTATAAGTCTCCGGGAAGTAGCTTATGCCGTAGCCGCCGCGCACGACGAGGCCATTGCCCAGATTGGCCGCAAAGCCGAGTCGAGGAGCGATGTCACCGTAGTTCCTTCGGACCCCAGCCGTGGGATCGCTCGAGCTGGCAACAAAGATGGTGCCGTTGTAGGGGTCAAAGTTGGATTGATGATTGTATTTCTCTATCTGCGGGGTAAAGACCTCATAGCGGACGCCCAGATTGAGTGTCAGCCACTTGGTGACGTGCCAATCGTCTTGGACGAACGTGCTGGGCTCCCAGAACCGCCAGTAGGGGTTGTAGAGCTCATTCACCCGTTGTTCGTAATGAACATTCCCTGCGATAAGGTTAGGTAGATCGGCAAATTGGAAATAGCCTTGTCCATAGTTGTTTTGGATATTTTCGGCCTGACGACGGATGAGCGTTGCGCCGAACTTGAAATTATGCGCCCCGCGCGCGTAGCTGACGGTTCCGTTGTATTCAAAAGTGTTGTCGATGTCGTGGATAGGGACGAACGGGCTGTCACCAAGACCGCCCAAACCATTGTCGAAAGCAATCTGCGGCAGCCCGGTGGTGGAGGAATCGATGTTGATGCCGGGAATGCCAAATTTCGAGGCGGCATTAGTGCCTAAGTCTTGCGGGGCGGAAAGAGTATTGATACGCGTGTAGCCAGCATTCAATTGGAGTAGAACTCTAGGCGAAAAAATGTGGGTGTAGCCGAGTTGAAATTGTTGGGCGAAGGTCGTCGCCGGGCCAGAGAATCCATAGTTTGTGCCGCCGGGCAGAAGAGTAATACCCTGGACGTTGGTGGCCGGAAACAAATCGGGGGTGAAGGTGGTTACGTTGTTGTAGGTCCAGCGCACGAAGAGAGTATTGTTCTCATTGAAGTGATGGTCAAGACGGCCATCCGCCGTGCTGCTGTTCTGGGTTCTTTTGGGGGTATTCGTGTACTGATTCGTCTGACCGGGAACGTTCGGGGCGGGGAACAGCAAGGCATAGTTCAGGCCTGGTGTACTCACGGTATTGAACCCGGCTGGAAGCAGGCTGGCCGGGGTGGTGCGGAGCGCCTGATATTGAGCCAGCGTGGGAACCTGCCGCTCGAAAGGATTTTCGCCCTGGACCAAGCGGAACCCTTCGTAGTCGGCGAAGAAAAACGTCTTGTTCTTAAAGATGGGGCCGCCGACGCTGCCCCCATACTGATTTTGCCGCAGCTCGGTTTTCGGGAGGTTTGCGCCAAAGTTGAAAGCGTTAGCATCGAGTACATCGTTGCGGAAGTATTCGTACACTGAACCGTGTAACTCGTTGCTACCCGATTTGGTGATGACGTTGATGACGCCACCGGCAGTGCGTCCGGCGTCGGCGCTGTAATCATTGGTTTGGACGCGGAGTTCAGACATCGATTCGATGGATGGCCGTACTCCGAGCGTTCCGATGACGCGCTCGTTGTTATCAATACCATCAATCAATTCATCGTTGAGAACGTCGGATTGTCCATTGACGGAAATAGAAGCAGATTGACGGCGATCGTCTGGCCGATTGCCGCTGGTCAATCCGTTGCCAGGACCTTCGTTAGCGCTGACCGTGAGTTGCGCCAGC
>CAXUCT010000106.1:0-8731 GCA_964249415.1 uncultured Bryobacteraceae bacterium
GCTGTCCTACCTGACGATTCAACAGCAGGATTCGGTCGGGCTGGCCGTCTTCGAGAGTAACGAGCGTGCCGTGGCGCTTTACTACCGGCATCGATTTGTTGATGCCGGCGCGATTGTCACCGGCTCCGGCATCGCTTGTGAACGGCAAATGGTCCGTGATCTGTAGACCTACTCAAGTCAGCCACCGGGATAATCGATAGATGAGTTCCGCTGATCCTTTAAGCCGGATTCGCTTTGTTTACCACAGTAGTGACGTGCATCCGCGCGATACGTATAGCGAAATCACAGAGGACCTCTACATTCTTTCTTCCCCGCTTTGCCGCGGAGATGCCCGGATCGAGACTGATGGGCGCTTAGTCCATGACGGTGACGTGCGCCCCGGGATGTTGCGTGTCTCTTCGCCCGGAGAACGCATACGTACGCTCGTGCGTTCGCCTTCGCGAGCTGCGCTGCTTTTCATTCCCGGACCGCAACTGCGACAGATCTTCGAGGGACAGGACTACCGGCATTGCGGTGGGCGCCTGAGTTACATCAATCCATTGCTCCAGCCGAGCTATCAGGTGGAGCGCCTTTCCACCGCGCTACTCTCAGCCTCGGACCTCGATCGCAAGCTGCGGCAATTATTTATCGATGGCTTGGCGCACGCACTGCTGGCGTGTCTTCTTAACATGCATAGTCGCCCGCCAGGCACCCGGAAACTGCATAGTGATCGTGGGCTAAGCGATACCGAGCTCCAGCAGTGCATTGAATATGCGGACTCTAGAATTGACAAGAGATTGGACCTGACTGCCTGGGCCAATGTACTCGGAATGTCAACCACTGACTTTGCCCGGCGATTCCAGCTGAAGACCCAGCAGCCTCCCTATGCCTGGTTTATGAACTGGCGAATCGATCGTGCCAAGCAGCTGCTGCGTGACGTTCGACTCTCCGTCGCCGAGATCGCGCTACAAGTTGGCTTCTACAGCCAAAGTCACTTCACTGAGGCGTTTCGTCGTCGCGTTGGCTTGTCTCCGGGTCGCTGGCGAGCAGAGCATCTTGCATAAATTTCTCAGTCCAGGGGGATTGCTCGTACAGGAATTTGATAGTTCGCCGATCTTGGAAGACGCCACCTGTCCGGCCGTTTAACCTAAACGGGAACGCCAGTCGCCGTATCGTCTCGAGTGCATGGGAGCGCATTCCGGCTGACGTTAAAGTGAAAACGAGATGAGCGAATTACCAGGACCTGTGCTGATTACAGGAGCAGGACCCACGGGCATGATGGCTGCCCTCGAGCTGGCGCGCTTTGGTATCCCGGTGCGTATGATTGAGAAAACAGCGGAGCCTGCTACGACATCACGCGCCATCGGGGTGCAAGCACGCACGCTCGAGTTGCTGGAGCAGCGCGGTCTAGCTTCTCCACTGGTAGCGGTGGGCAATCCCGCAGTTGCGGCCAGCATCTACGGAGGTGGTAAGCGCGTCTTCCGCCTCAGTTTCGAAGACATCGATAGCAAGTACCACTACCTCCTGTTTGTTTCGCAGGTGGAGACCGAGAAACTCCTGCGGGACGCGCTCGCCAAGGCAGGCGTGAAAATCGAACGGAGCGTCACGATGATCGCTTTTGCACAAACGGAGCGAAATACCGGCGTCACGGCCGTGCTGCAGGGTAGTGATGGATCACTGGAACGCTTCGACTGTTCCTATTTGATCGACGCCGAAGGAACGCACAGCATCGCGCGCGCCACGCTTGGGTTGCATTTCGAAGGTAAGTCACTAATTGAAGACTATGCGCTGGGTGATCTTTACATCGATGGCGATCTGGTCGAATCCGAATTCCATATCTTTTCTTCCGAGTACGGCTTTATGGGGCTGTTCCCGATGAGCAAGCGCCGCTTCCGGCTGATCGCCAGCAATCCCCTCAGCAAGCCTTTGAAGGACACAGCGCCGACGCTCGAAGAGCTACAGCAGATCTATAATCAGCGCTCCCCTATACGGGCTGTCTTCCGCGACATGAGCTGGAGCTCATGGTTCCGCATCAACAGCCGCATGATCCAGCAATTGAATGGGGGGCGAGTGTTCCTGGGCGGCGACTCTGCGCACATCCATAGTCCGGCCGGCGCCCAAGGCATGAATACGGGCATGCAAGACATGACTAATCTTGCCTGGAAGCTGGCTATGGTGATGAAGGGTCAAGCAAGGCCAGAGCTCCTCGACACCTACAGCGTCGAGCGCGTGCCTGTAATCAGGAAAGTGCTGACTAGGACCGAAGACTTGACGCACGCGATCGGTTCCGAAAGCGCGTTGTTTCGCTCCGCCTTCAACCACCTCGCGCCTTGGATTGTGAGTACCGATTTCGTCCAGCACAAGAGCACGGAGGAAATGAGCCAACTGGCGCTCAACTACCGTGACGGGCCCCTGTCAGTGTCCGACGCGCATACAGGTACTCTGCGGGCAGGAGATCGCCTACCCGACATGGGGGTGACGCTGCTGAATCGCGAAGGCTCGGCGGAGCAGCACCCGCAACCCGCCACGATCTTCAGTCTTTTGGACCCATCGACGTTCACGCTCTTCTTCAGCAACATCCAAGAACCTGCAAAGACGCACTCAGAGGTACACGGCGTTATCGGCTCTTGGCACAACGTAATCCGAGGGCACGAGATTGGGCGGCCAGAATCCAACGACGGTAGCTACGAGAAGCTGTTTGGCAGCTCGCCGTTAATCATGTTGGTACGCCCGGACGGCTACATCGCTTTTACAGGAACGGATAAGTCGCTCGCAGAACTGTCGAAGTTCTGCGGCAAGTGGCTGGTTGCGCAGTCCTCAACCGCAGAGAAGATGAATGAGTAGGATAAAAAACATGCCTGATGAAACCACCGCTTGGGACCAGCTCGCGGTCGAAACAGCCCAGGTGCTGCTATGCGACCTGCAAACCCAAATCGTGGTCCGCAGCAAGACGACCGATCCGGAATCGTTGCGTAAGTCCGCAGGCGTTCTGCTGCAACTGGCGAAGCTGTTTGCCCTTCCCACTACGCTTAGCGTCGTACCGGAACAGGAGAAAGCACCGGAACTGATCCCGGAGTTGCGAAACGCCGAATTTGCTTGGGAGAGGCTGCGTGCCTCAGCTAGTCCCTTCCTTGATGCTGCTACAGTGCAGAGTCTTGCCGACTCAGGACGCAAGGTCCTGATCATCGGCGGCTTCGCCACCGAGGTGGTCGTGCTCCACGCTGTTCTGGATGCCCGCAAGCGGGGCTACCAAGTGCTGGTGCCGGTGGACGCCTGTGGTGGCATGTCCGAGAGGACCGAAGAGGCTGCGTTTCGCCAGATCGAATTTGCGGGCGCAATCACGACTTCCGTTGTCTCTATTGCCACGGAGCTTGCGCCCGACTTCACAACCGATCAGGGCAAGCAGATGTTCGCGATTGTGCAGCAACTGCGGCTGTCCTGACGCAAATATACGAGATGCTGCCACGGCTGAGTGCGGCTACTGGGCGGCGCGGCGCTTGCGGAATCTTTCCGGTGCGCTGACGTCGGCGTCGAAATTGCGTTCAATCGCGCGCCGCAGTGGGCCTAAGCGCGCCACGCGAGTGCCTGACACCGCATAAGCTTCTATTTCAGATTGCCCGAAGCAGGCGGCCAGTTCTTCCGGCAAGCCTGAGATAACGTCATAGCCCCGCGCGAACGGCGAGAAAGCCGGGAGCACGATGCAGCTTGAGCTCACAAGATAGAGCGGGAGTTTTTGCGAAGCCCCGGCTGCGTCCTTCACGCCGAGGCAGGGATGGAGATGGCCAACGACAAGAGTATGTTTGTTGGGCACGGCGACGTTGAAGCGGTCGCCGTGAACGGCAACGAGATTACCGCTGGACCAGGATTCTACGGTCTCGATACCTAAATGGCCGAACTCGCGAGGGAAGGCTCGATCGTGATTGCCTCTAACCGCGATCAGTTCGGCGTGTCCTTGAAGTTGCGTGAGCGTGTCTTCAATCCAATCTCGCTCGGGATCGCAGGGCTTGGGCGCATGCACCAGATCTCCAAGAAAGACGATTCGCAGAGGATGGAGATCGTCCGCTAAGCGGAATAGTTTTTCACGCGTGCGGAAATCGGCCAAAGGCCCGAGTTCGCCGCGACGGCGTTGCGCCCAGCTATAACCAAGATGAACGTCGGCAACGACGGCGGTCTGCGATTCGGCAATCCAGAGCGCGCCGGAGTAGTGAGCGCAAAGGCCGGGGAGAAGTGGAAGAGTACTGCTCAAGAAAAGATTATCGCGCGAAGCGTCCGTCGGCTACGTTGGAAGAGATGAAGAGAATTGCAATCGACATGGACGAGGTAGTGGCAGATACCATGGCGCGGTATTTGAAGCTGTATAACGCGGATTTCGGTTTAGAGTTAACGCCGTCGCATTTCCATGGCCACCATATCTTCGACGTGATTGATCCGGCACACCGGGCGCGTGCATACGAGTATTTCCAGCAAGCAGAGTTCTTTGCAGAAATTCCGTTGATGGCGGGAAGCGTGGAGGTGGTTCGAGAATTGACCGGGCAATACGAGGTATTTATCACGACCGCGGCGATGGACGTGCCGTGCTCGTTCAATGCAAAATTTGGCTGGCTGCGGCGGCATTTTGATTTTATTCCGCCCAGCCGCATTGTATTTTGCGGCGATAAAAGCATTGTTGCGGCCGACTATCTAATCGACGACAATGTACGGCATCTGCGGAACTTTCGCGGCGAGGGGATTCTTTATACGGCACCGCATAACGTTCACGAAACGGCGTTTCGCAGGGTGAATGACTGGGAAGATGTACGCGCGATGCTGCTGAGTAAGTAAGCAGCTTGCTAAGCCGTATCTAAGCTGCGCAGCTCCAATCCCGCCTGCTGAAGACCTGCGATGATGCGGGTGCGAATTCCGGTGACTTCTTCCGCGCTCATTGTATGGTCGAGCGCGCCTACTTCCAGATGGTAGGAAACACTCTTTTGACCGGGCGCCAGGGGTGGTCCGTCATACTGGCGGATGAAGTCGATGGCCACCAAATTCGGCCCGGCGAATGCCGTGAGTTGGCGATGAATGTATGCGACCGGGACTTGAAGCGCTGCGACCACGGAGAGATCGAACCCGCTGGTTGGGTATTTCCTGAGCGGTACGTACTTCTTTTCGATACTGGCGGCAAGTCTCAGCGCAGTCTGTAGATCCACCTCGAAGAGCATGGCGCGACCTTCGATTCCCTCGTCTTGGAGCAGCGCGGGATACAGTTCGAAGAGACGGCCAATGACGGAACCACGCCATTCAATTTCGGCCGCGCGCGCCGGATGCTCATAAGCGCGGGCTTCGGCGGCGGAAAGGCGGCAATGGGGGAACAGACATTCCACCACTCGTTTCATCTCAAAAAAGTCCTGCCGGTCACCATGGACATCGTACAGGGCCGCGGCGAGATGCACGATTTCGTCCGGCAGAGGGCTTCCGGGGTTCAGATGAATTTCGTTGCCAATCTCAAACAGGCGGAATTCCGGGAAATGGCGAACATTGCTGGTGATGTTCTGGAACAGGCCCGGCAAAAGGCTGCGGCGCAAACGGGTGAGTTCAGACGCGATGGGGTTCCGCACGGCCACGCTCTCGCGAATGTCTCTACGAAATCTTTCGGTCTCCGCCTCATTCACGAATGAATAGTTGTAGGTTTCGGTAAAGCCCTGCGCCACGATCTGTGCGCGAATCTGGCGCAAATAGAGACGTAGCGGATTCGCGGATGGTACAACAGCGGCAAGCAGCGGGGGTACGGGAGTGATCTGGTCATACCCAACCATGCGTCCGATCTCTTCGACCAGATCGTCCTTTAACGAAATGTCCTTGGTCGCCCGCCAGGTGGGCACGGTAACGGTGAGTACGCCGGGTGCAGTTTCGAGACAGTCGAAGCCGAGCGCCTGCAAGATTTCTGTGACCTGTTGCTGGCTCACCTGTTTGCCGAGCTTGCGAACCACGAAGTTGATCGGCAGAAGAATGGGGGGGGCATGCGGTAGCGGAGCTCGGTTGTCGGTCACACCACCAGTAACGCGGATACCCGGGCAGACGGTGTTGAGCAGCTCGACCGCACGCGCGAGCCCTCGCAGAGTGTTTTCAGGATCGAGAGACTTTTCGAAGCGCATGGAGGCGTCAGTGCGCAGCTTATGACGCGATGAACTGAGGCGCACACTGGCGGCTTGAAAGTTGGCGCTTTCGAGAACCACGCGCTTGGTGGTTTCCGAAATGGCCGTAGCTGCGCCACCGATCACGCCCGCCAGTGCAATCGGCCCAGACGCATCAGCAATGACCAGATCCGCTGTTTGGAGAGCGTAGGTTTCACCGTTCAGGGCGGCGAGCTTTTCGCCTGGATGCGCGGTACGAACAATAATGGCATTGCCCATAAGTTTATCGGCGTCGAAGGCGTGCATGGGTTGCGGGAGCTCGGCGAGAATGAAGTTCGTTACGTCAACGATGTTGTTGATGGGATTCAAGCCAATGTGCTCCAGTCGTGCCTGCAGCCATAGCGGCGACGGTTTCACTTCAACGGCTTCGAAAGCCAGTGCGCTGTAGCGGGGGCAGAGAGCGTAATCGGCAATGTCGACCGCAATAGCTGGCGCCCCTTGCGGCAGAAGCTCGCTGTGAACGGGATCGCGCAGAGATCGACCGGTAATGGCAGCTACCTCACGCGCCATTCCGTAGTGACCCCACAGATCGGGCCGATGAGTCAAGCTCTTGTTGTCGATCTCGATGATCCAATCGGGAATAAGGCCGCTGAGATGCCGGCCAGGTTCAATGTTTGCGAGTTCGAGAAGGCCTGAATGGTCGCGATTAATACCGAGTTCGGCTGCGCTCGCCAGCATGCCGTCGCTTTCTGCGCCTTCGATGACAGCGCGGCCAATGCTTTTCTCCCCGAGCATCGTTCCCGGCGGCACCCAGGCGACCAGCAAGCCGGGGCGCACGTTTCCGGCACCACAAACAACAGAAGCTTCACGACCGCCGCCCGTGTCAATTACAACCGCTTTATTCTTGCCTTTCGGGAGCGGATGAACGCTAATGACGCGGGCGGCAACAACCTTCGCGAAGTGCGCGCCGACAGGCTCTATGCCTTCGCATTCGGCTGTTTTCAAGGTGATGAGGCGCTGCAACTCCGCGGGCTCATTCACCAGGCCCGGTACCAGATCGCAGAGCCACTGATAGGAAAACTTCACTTACGATACCTTTGCATGCGCGAGAGCAAAGCTTTCAAAACTGCGTCAGGAAGCGGAGATCTCCGCCCTGAAGCTGGCGGATATCGTCGATTCCATAACGCATCATGGCAAGACGCGTAAGGCCGAGGCCGAAGGCGAAGCCGCCCCATTCCTCCGGATCGATATTGCTCATGCGCAGCACATTCGGATGAATGAGCCCGCAGGGAAGAAGCTCTACCCAGCCGCTGTACTTGCAGACGGGACAGCCGCAGCCATCGCAGATGAGGCAATGAATGTCGAGTTCAAAACCAGGCTCAACGAACGGGAAATAACCGGGGCGAAGACGGACGGTAACGTCGCGCTTGAAAATGGAACTTAGCAGCGTCTTCATGAAGTAGATCAGGTTAGCGACGGAGACTTCGCGATCCACCATCATGCCTTCCAACTGGTAGAAGGTGTGCTCATGCGACGCATCCACTTCTTCGTTGCGAAACACCCGGCCAGGAGCGATCATGCGCAATGGCGGCCCGAGTTCGCGCATGCCGCGAACCTGGACCGGCGACGTGTGGGTTCGGAGCAGATTGCCGTTCGAAAGCCAGAACGTGTCCTGCATGTCGCGAGCGGGATGCGTGGCAGGAATGTTCAGCGCGTCGAAATTGTGTTCTTCTGTCTCCACTTCAGGTCCATAGAGAACCGCGAAGCCGAGGGACGTGAACAGATCCTCGATTTCCTGTTGTAATTGGGTGATCGGATGAAGGCTGCCCGGGTGGACTCCGGGCGCGGGCAGCGTAACGTCAATCCACTCCTTGGCCAGCCGTTCGGCCAGATCAGCCTGCTCAAAGCGATACTTTTTCTGTTCGTACTCACTCTCGAGATCCTGCTTCACCGAGTTCAGGAGCTTACCCAGACGAGAGCGCTCTTCGGGCGCCAGCTTTCCGAAATCCTTGCTGATTTGCGCGAGAGTGCCTTTACGGCCGAGCGCCTCTATGCGACCGTCGTCGAGGCCGTCCAGCGAAACAGCAGCGGCAAAGGCGGCCAGCGTGGCACGGCGAAGCTCCTCGAGTTGCGCGTCCAGCGTCATCGGTTACTGCAGCGCGGGGCCAACACTCTCAAGCAATGCGGCCACTTCTTCGTGTGCTTTGGAGAGCGCCAGATCAAGAGGTGTTTGATTGTTCTCCGCGCGGATACTGCTGTCAGCGCCATTGGCTAGCAGCGCTTCCGCCATGGCGCGATTACCGGCCAGCGCCGCGGAATGCAAAGCGGTCCAGCCACCCCCCTGCACTGCGTTGACGTCAGCGCCGCGCTTCAGCAGCAGAGCCACTACCTCAGCATGACCGCCGGCCGAAGCCGCATGCAGCGGCATATTTTTTAAACCGTTTGTGGACCGGGAATTTACGTTCGCCCCGAGGTCCAAGAGCGCATCCGTTAAGTCGAGATGACCGAAGAAAGCGGCGAGATGAAGCGGTGTCCAGCCATCGCCGTTGTGCGATTCCAAAAGCGTGGCATCGCGCTCAATGCTGGAGACCACTGCCTGCTTCCGGCCGGCGACGCAGCAGTTGAAGACGTCCAGCTTCGGG
>CAXUCT010000106.1:8741-10569 GCA_964249415.1 uncultured Bryobacteraceae bacterium
TTCGGGTGCAGACTGAGCAGGTAGTCGGCAATCGCGTCCTGGCGGTAGTACTTCGCGAGCAGAAAGGCGCTTTGCCCTGCCGGATTAGCGGCATCAAGCAGTGTGGGATCTTCTGCCAGCGCTTGACGCACTCCGGCTAAATCTCCTTTCTTCACTTGCTCCTGAAACTGCTTGACGTCGGGCATGATCAGGCGGCGGGTTGAAATACCTGATCGGTTTTGTTCAGTTCCCAATCCAGATGGTTGATATAGAAAAGCAGAATCTCGCGTTGGTACTTGCCGGAAAACTGCTCAAAAACGCGCGGCTGCCAGCCTTCCGATAGATACTGCTCGGGCTTCAGATCTTTGTCGAAGAAGCCTTCCTCGTTGGGGATTCCGAGGAAGTTCAGAACGTCCATGATCATGTCCAAGTGGGGAAGAAGGAAGACCTGTGACAGGTCCGTGGCGAAATCTTCTTCACCGGCTTCGATGCGCGCCCAAAACTTTGGTTCCGCTTTGCGGAGCGCCTCGGAGTTGAGTTTGGCGAGCCGGGCGCGCAGTTTGAACCGTTCATAAATCTGGTAGGTCTTGAGCTTGCCGATGGAGATTCCGCGCACGAGTTGGCGGAACACGTCCTCACCTAGCGCCGTAAAGACGCCACACATCTGCATTGTGAAAAGGGTACCATAGCGAACGGCGCGGCGGCCACAGCAAGTTCGTGTCAAGTTAGTGATTTATAAGGCCCTCAAAGAGCTACGCTACAATCTGGAGGTTTGGGCTTCTCCTGCTGAATTCATGAGTAATCTGATCGTGCTCGGCGCTCAATGGGGCGACGAAGGAAAGGGCAAAATTGTCGATCTGCTGTCGGACAAGTTTGACGCAGTGGCCCGCTACCAGGGCGGCCATAATGCCGGGCACACGGTCTTCATTGGTAGCCAGAAGTTCGTTCTGAAGCTGATTCCTAGCGGCATTCTTCGTCCTGGCGTGCAGGCCATCATCGGTAACGGCGTGGTGATCGATCCCGCGGCGCTGCTGGAGGAGATCTCGGGCTTAGAGGCGGCGGGGATCAATGTGAAGTCTCAACTGAAGATCAGTAACCGGGCGCATGTGATCTTCCCGTTCCACCGGACCATCGAAAGGATTTCAGAAGGCCGGGACAATCGTGTAGCCATCGGGACCACCTCGCGTGGGATTGGTCCTTGTTATGAAGACAAGATCGCGCGGCGCGGCATTCGCATCGCAGATCTGGTGGATGTCGATTTTCCGCAACTCTACTGTACGCTCGCGGAGGACAAGCAGCTCATTGCAAACGCGTTTCAGATTGCGGACCCGGGGAACTTTCAAGAGATCCTGGATCAGTATAAAGGGTTCGCTGAACAGATCCGTCCGATGGCTTGCGATACCTCGCACTTGTTGAACACGATGATTCGCGACGGCAAGAGTGTGTTGTTCGAAGGCGCGCAAGGCACCATGCTCGACATCGATTTCGGCACCTATCCTTTCGTGACCAGTTCGAGTGCTGCCGCCGGTGGAGCGTGCACAGGCACTGGGGTAGCGCCCACTAAGATTGACGGGATTATCGGCGTTTCAAAGGCGTACATCACGCGCGTGGGCGCCGGTCCATTTCCATCAGAAGATTTGACGGAAATGGGCGAGAAGATTCGGCGCGCGGGCAACGAGTTCGGTTCAGTGACTGGCCGGCCACGACGCTGCGGTTGGTTCGACGTTCCGCTGCTGCGCTATACGGCGGAGGTGAACGGATTCGATAGCTTGATCCTCACTAAGCTGGATGTTCTGGATGGGTTGGAAGAGATCCCGGTTTGTGTTGCGTATGAAGTGGACGGCAAGGT
>CAXUCT010000106.1:10579-11760 GCA_964249415.1 uncultured Bryobacteraceae bacterium
ATTAAGCCGGTATTCGAGCGGCTGCCGGGTTGGAATCAATCCACGCAAGGCATTACGCGGCTGGAGGATCTGCCGGCGCGCGCTAAAGAGTACTTGCGTTTTTTGAAAGCGCAAACTGGCGTTGAAATTGGATCAGTATCGAATGGGCCGGAGCGCAATGAGACGATGATCGTGCCCGGATCCAAACTCGAACGACTGCTGAACTAAGAGCCGCGTCCGGTTTCGCACTATCTCATTTCTGCTTCGCCGTTGCAGGAAGGTGCAGCTCGCCTTCAGAGCGCTCCGTAAAATGCGAAGACCCCGCTGTATAAGAGCGGGGTCTGCAATTTAACCGGAGCAGGAAGGAGGTTCGAATATGGACCTTCTCGTGGTACTCGTCCTTCGTCTCTAGCGTAATCCGGAGGGGTCGGTTACACCAGCCGATCCCATGACCATAATACCGGAAAACGCAACTAGCCGAAATAGGCCTATGCTCCAGCGGCATTACTGACCTCCTGGACATCGATAGAGTAAAATAAAGTCCCCTTACCCAAACTCTAAGGCAAGGGCAAAGGAACTCTCATGTCACTTACGGCAAAGACTCGACACGTTGGTAGCGTTGCCATCGTGGACCTGAATGGCAAGATTACCCTCGGCGAGAACACGGGCATCCTGCGAGACGAATTGCGGTCGCTGCTCTCGCAGGGCAACAAGCACATCCTCCTCAATCTGAAGGACGTCGGGTACGTTGACAGCGCCGGATTGGGCGAGTTGGTGGGCGCATATACTACGGCCACTAACCAAGGGGGCGCCGTGAAGCTGCTGCACATACAAGGGAAAATGAGAGACCTGATGCAGATCACAAAGCTGCATACGGTGTTCCCGGCGTTTGACAACGAACAGGAAGCGGTAAAGAGTTTCGGTCCGGCCGCGGCTACAGCGTAATTAGGGCCTCTTAAGTACGGGGTGTGCGGAGCCGGTAGTCATTTACGCCCCACATATTTACTACCCGGCACATCTCGAATAGGCGGGAGCGCGCTCTTTCACCCACGCGCTCCGTGAGCGTCGTACGATAGCCAGGCATAGCTGATTTGTCAACAACGTTTCCGCCCATGTCAGGATCCGGCAGATTAGTGGTAGCGATCAAGGGCTTGCGATGATTACAGCGGTGAGTGATAATGGCCGTCACCGTGTCTTCCACC
>CAXUCT010000107.1:0-11308 GCA_964249415.1 uncultured Bryobacteraceae bacterium
CAATAGTCGACTGATCGGGCGAGACCATCATTACCTGCCGCACACTGGCTACTTCGGCCGTTTGGCTTGTTCCGCGCCATTCGTACCCTGAATAGATCACCGCGTGGCCGGTGAACGATAATTTCGATCCGTCCGCGACGCGAGTCAGCGTGGTCTCGGTAGTAAAAGTATTAGGTGAGCTGCCTCGCGTGACAGTCATGAAGCCGTAGTAGCGGCCTTTGCCCGGAGAGTTCGCGCTTACGCCCCAGCGCCCTTGTAGTTTCGGATCTTCGGCAGCCGCATGCCAATTGGACCAAGCCGCCGAATGCAGGTCATAATTTTTATCCAGGTACTCCAGCGCGACATCTACCGGATCTTTGGGAAGCGGTGTTGCGGCGGGCTGGTTGGCGCGTAGAATACCGTACCCGTCTGGTCTGGCGTGCGCATGAATACTATTGTTTTCTGAAACTGGAAAATACCCGATATGCATGTTCTCTAACAGCTTCCACTCCGTGGCCGTGCGCCGCCATGTTTGCGGCCGGGCAAATGGGTGACATGAAGCGCAAGCCATACGGATTTCCGCATTCGGAATGATTTCCTGGTCTACTTCGCGCTTCTCTAAGTACCAGCGCTGATCACGCGTCTCCTCAGGCGCGAGCCCATGATCCAGGGCGAGGTAAGACACGATGTGACGAGCGTCTTCAGGAGAGAGCACCAGGCCGTTGTTGCGGACCATTCGCTTGGTGGCGTCCTCCCAACCCTCTGGCGTAGTTCTTACCCAAGAAATTCGTGTGAGGTTTCCTTTCTCGTCCGCCTTATGGCAGGAGCTGCATTTCTCGACCGTCAGCTTATCTGTTACGGGAATACCGGGTTCCGTCTCGGCGGGAACTGCGTTTGCACCCAAGCCGCCTTGTTGCCGCTGCTGCCCGAACGCGGCGGAAAGAACAAGCGGAACAAGCAAAGCGGAATAGTAGAGCCGGCTCATAAAAAGTTGAAAGCAGTTGCCCGCCAGTCGTAATCCTTTAGGCGAGCAGGAAAGAATTTTGTCCTGTTACTTGCTCAAGCACCGTGTAGATAAGAAAGCCGATAATCGATAGCGTTAGACGGTCAAGCAGTTCGCTGAAGCCCAGAAATAAACTGAAGCCCAGAAACAAACTAATGTCAGCCTCTACCGGGAGGTAAAACAAGACGGCTACGTGGCAAGCCGCAAGGTGTAAGGGGTTGGCGGCGTCGGGTGTACCAAGTCTGACTCGCACATGCGGCCATGTCAAGGGTGAATGAACTGCATAAAAAATATTTCTGTGAGCACTCTCAACCGCTGCTCAAAAAGAAACTCCTGTCACCTTGACAAACGGCTACTCGAAAACTAACCTGATGTAACACTCCGCCGTTCAACTTGCAACAACCACCCTTGTTGCGACTCGCTTGCCGGTCACCACCGTCCCAGACAAGCCACGTACACAGTGAGCACCACGCGTGTAGTGCTCAATTACTTGCAAGATTCATTCGAGCTTGCAATCGCCGGTCACCTGGTTCTCCATAATCCAGTTCAAGCACAGGAGTTGTGTACGTGTTTCAGCTACATCCAGACTCAAGATCAGCTACAACAAGGTTCTCGATGCGCCGTCGAGCGCAACGGCGTAACTCAAAGGTTCGCGTTGGCATTGCAGCGGGACTTTTCCTTCTATCTGCAGCCAGCGGAACTCTACGAGCGCAATCAACAGCAGGCACAGTTCTGGGAACCGTGAAAGATCCTTCCGGTCACATCATGCCCGACGTCAAAGTTTCCCTCGCCAATCAGGGTACGGCCGCAATTCGCTCCAGCCTTACTGACGAAGCCGGCTCTTATGAGTTCTCTAGCATCGAGGTAGGCACTTACGTCCTCCTGATTGAATCGCCGGGGTTTCAAAAGCTTGAATTCAGCGCGTTCGATCTTGGGGCTCGTGAGACACGGCGCTTAGATGCTGAGATGAAGGTCGCCACGCAAGCCACAACGGTGAATGTTGAGTCGGCCCCCAACGTGGTCCAAACCGACACCTCGAACATTGCCGAAACCAAGACCGGTCGCGAGTTGGTGGACCTCCCAGTAGCCATTGCTACGCGCGGATCTGGTTCTACCAGTCCCATGTCCACGCTCACAACACAGCCGGGCGTGCAGACAGATGCAAGCGGTGGCATCTCTGTTGCCGGTGCATTGCCCACCATGCTCTCGATCACCATTGACGGAATCAGCGCTGTGGGTGCGCGCACTGATGGCCCTTTGACAGAACTATTCCCATCCTTCAACGCCATAGAAGAAATTCGCGTGGGTGAGGTAATCAACCCAGCGGAGTTTGGTGGAATCGCCGACATCACAACCATTTCCAAAAGCGGTACCAACCAGTTTCACGGAGGCGCCTTTGACATTCTTCAGAACAGCGATTTGAACGCCGGAAACACCTTCAGCCACACCACGCCAACACTTAAAATGAACGATTTTGGGTTTTTTGCGGGCGGGCCTGTTCTCTTTCCCAAGCTTTACAACGGGCGCGACAAGACATTCTTTTTTCTCAGTTATGAAGGTTTGCAATTGCCCCGCCAAGTGGTTCAGGTGGAGAGCGTTCCTTCGCTCGCAATGCGAAACGGAGATCTGTCGGCGCTGAAAGGGCAGCTAACCGGCTATCCGGGAAATATCATTCCACCTGATCAAATTTCGCCGCTGGCGCAGAAGGCGCTGCAATACCTTTATCCGCTGCCTAACTATGGCCCGCCAAACGCCACGTCCAACAATTACCTGGCGTACTTCGGCGTGCCGATTAAGAGTAATCAAGCCGATCTACGCCTCGATCGGGCACTCACCTCCAAGCAGCAGATCTACGCCCGGTTCACTTACAAAAACCGGCGCGTAACCAGCGTCCCGACGGGCTCCCCGTTAACCGGCGCGATTTCCCAACCTGAGATCGACGATGCACTTACAGTGGCACATAACTACACGCTGACCGCCTCCGTTGTGAACGAGTTGCGTGCTGGCTTCACCGGGAACCGCGTAGCACAAAGCTTCGGAATTACTGCGAGTGGCGCAGCAAGTGAACTGGGCCTAACAGGGCTTCCAGGCGCGGTTCCGTCAGGCGATGCTGTCCCTAACTTTAAGATACAGGGCCTGCAATATACCGGCGGCCAGGCATCCTCGCTGACCAATAACGGCACTAAACAGGTCTTAGACACTTTGAGCTGGACGAAGCAGCAACACACATTTAAATTCGGAGCAGATTACCGGTATCTCACCGGGCTCTACACGAACGTTTTTGCAACTAGCCGCCTTGGGTCTTACACGTTCAACGCTTCTTCCGTAACGCAATCGCTGCTCGGAAATGGACAAGCAACGCCGTTTGCATCGTTCCTTCTCGGATATCCAGATTCAACGACGATTTCTACCGTGCTGAATCCGAACACAAAAGCCTATGCTTCACATTACGGATTTTTTGCTCAGGACGATTGGAAGGTATCCCGTTCGCTGACTCTGAACTTTGGCTTGCGTTACGAGTATCATCCAATGTTTCGCGACCAGTACAACAATGAGGCAAATTTTCTTCCGAACTACACCTCAACTGTCAATGGAACAACCGTTCACGGCGCCGTAGTCATTCCTAATCAGAACGTCTTCAACATCGTCAACCCCGGCTTCGCCCAATCCATTTATCCCACCCCGATTCTTACCGCGGCCCAAGCTGGAATTCCCGAAAGCTTGCGATATTCCCAAAAGACGGATTTTGCGCCCCGGTTCGGCTTTGCCTGGCGCCCGTTCGGAAACGATAAAACAGTGCTGCGCGGCGGCTATGGCCGCTACATCGAAGCCTTGCTAGGATCCGCCATTGATGATGCTTGGGCCGTTGAATCGAGTGATGTCGGCGTGTTCAGAAACAGGCTCGTTAACGGAAAACCCGCTTACACGTTTCCGAATCCATACCCTTCCAACATCGCCCAGCCAGGCACACAAAGTTTTGACTTGGCCAACGATATTCACTACAAAGATCCATACGTACAAGAGTGGGATATCACGGTCGAACGGGAAATCGGGAAAGGCGTCGCTTTGCGAGTCTCGTATGACGGCAACCACGGTTCAGATCTTGGGATTGTTGAGAATCCAAATCAAGTGGCGACCAATACGGTGGGCTTCAAAACCGCCAGCGCCTCGGCGCCTTACCCGATATTCGAATACATCTACTATCAGACCAACAAAGGCTACAGTAATTACAATGCGCTCACGGTAAGCGCGCAGAAGCGGTTCTCGCAGGGTTTGCAGTTCCAGACCAGTTATATCTTCGCCCGAAATCTCTCCAATGTAGGTGGCTATGACCCTACAACCACCTTTGCTGGTGAAGCGGGCGGCACGATTTCAGATCCAAACAACCCTGGCCTCGACTACGGCAATGTAAACTACACGCGCCGGAATCGCTTCTTGACCACGTTCGTATATGAGCTGCCTTTCGGCAAAGGCAAAACGTTCCTCAATGGAAGTAACGGAGCACTCGACCGGATGATAGGAGGCTGGCAATTGAGTGGCGTTCTCTTGTTCCAAACCGGTCCGTTCATGACCGTCATCTCGCCCGGCGATCCTTCCGGAACCGGCTTCAATGTGTTGGTGGCTGATTCCCGCGCCGATACTGTCCCCGGTGTAAATCCATATGCCGGAAGCTCACTATCTCAATGGATCAATCCCGCCGCCTTTAGCATTCCGCAAAACAATATCGGCCGGTTCGGTGACTCGTCCGTTGGAAGCGTCGTTGGACCGGGCACGCAATCCGTATCTCTGTCGTTAATTAAGACCGTCGCACTCAGAGAAACCGTTCGTTTCCAAATCGGCGCGGATGCCGCGAATCTGTTTAATCATCCGAACTACGCCGCCCCAACCAATCTCACGCTGGGTACCTCGGGCTTTGCTTCGGTCACCGCTCTGCAATCGGCTGAAGGCGCAGGTCCACGAGTTCTTCAGCTCACCGCTCGTCTTAACTTCTGATGCAGCTTAGACAGAGCCGAGGTTTAGGATTAGGACGATCGGGCAAGTGACATACCTCCTCAAATATGGTTTACTGAAATTATGGTTTTGCCATGGGCCCGGTCGTCCCAGAGTCTTCCTGAATTAGCGACAATTCAGGATTTCGACGCTCTTCAGGAGCAAGAGCTGACCGTGGTGTTTAAGCACAGCCCAACGTGCCCGGTCAGTTTGTATGCACATCGTGAAGTCAGCCAGTTTTGCGCCGACCAGCCGGACGTTCCCGTATACCTTGTTTCCGTGCGCAGGAGCAGGGACGTAGCGCGCCACATCGCAGATCGGACCGGCGTGCGTCACGAGTCTCCGCAGATCCTGGTTCTCCGCCGCGGGCAAGTAGTCGCTGCCGCTTCGCACGATGACATCAGCGTCGAATCCTTGACCTCAATGCTGAACCCCGGACGGCACTCCAGCTCTATCTCGCGGGAAAATTAGCTTTTCATCCCGCGCCGGACGGCGTGACCTGAACGCTCAGGCTTGCTGCCAATGAGACCGCAACCAGTGGTCAAGCTTCGTCAAACGCGGATACTCCTGCTCGAGCGCCGCGATGTCTACGTGATAACCCACATCTTGAAACCACTTAAACATCACAGTCATCTCATGGCCCGCCTGCTTCTCGAACTCGTCCCAAGGGACTTGCTTGTATTGCACTTCGCGCCCTGCGGCACGCCCCAGCGCTTGTGCAATTTCGGACATGGTTAGATCGTCGCCTGCCAGATCAACCACGCGGCCCAGCCACTTGCCCGAGTGTTCAAAAGCGAGAGTGACAAATCCTCCGATGTCGTCAACGGCGATCATCTGGAGGCGCGTGTCTGGCCGGAGCGGAAGTGCCAGCGCGCCCTGTTCCACGTTTTGCTTCATACCCAGAAAGTTCTCCATAAAGAAGACGGGTCGCAGAATTGTGTAAGGAACGCCGGTATTGCGAATATGTTCCTCGATGCGGAATTTGCTATCGAAATGAGGGATACCAGTGTTTTGATCCGCGCTGCCCACTGAACTGTAGACCAGATGGCTAATGGCGGATCTGTTTGCTGCGTCAGCCACGTTGATGCCCTGCTGAATCTCTGCTTCCAATCCCTCTGCGAGGTTCTGCACAGAGTAGACGCCGTAAACGCCATCCAACTCGCGAGTGATGCTTGCAGGGTCGTTCAGATCTCCTTTTACGACTTCGACGTCGTGCCCAGCTAAGGCTCTCGCGGCCGGCCTTTCCGGATCCCGTGTCATTGCCCTAACTGGAAATCCTTTGCTGCGCAAATGCCGTAATGCCGCGCCGCCTTGTTGGCCAGTTGCCCCGGTCACCAGGATTGTTCGCTCTTCGTGTTTCGCCACAAGTTGTCCTCCGCGAATTGGATAAAGAGCTTGCCCCTTAAGTTTCGAATTCCTCCCTGTTGATACTTTGAAGACATGGTGACGACACCGGCGAAATGCATTGCGCCGCCTAAACGATGGCTCTATGGTCCCGGTCCTTCCATGGTTGATCCGAGAGCATACGAAGCGATGCGCGCGCCAGTCCTGGGAATCCGCGATCCGTATTTTCTGCAGGTAATGGGCGAGATTCAAGCCGGTTTACGAGAAGTTTTCAGCACAAGCAACCCCATGACCTTTCCGCTCCCTGCAGGCGGAAGCGGCGCTATGGAAGCCGCTGTTGCTAATTTTGTCTTACCGGGATCGAAGTTCGCCATCTTTGCCGCCGGGCACTTTTCCGACAGGCTGGACGCAATGGGGTCAGCGGCAGCGTGCCGAAGTCGTGCGTCTCGATAAACCATGGGGTGAGATTTTTACGGCAGAAGAGGCCGAGGAGTTCATCAAGCGGGAGCGCCCGAGCGTAGTGGGGTTTGTGCAGGCGGAGACGTCGACGGGCGCTTACCAATCGGGACGGGCGATCGCCTCGGCAGCTCACAAAGCGGGCGCGCTCGTGATGGCCGATTGCGTTACCTCCTTAGGCGCGATGCCTGTGGAACTGGATTCAGTGGGGATTGATGTGGCATTCAGTTGCTCGCAAAAAGGCCTGAGCTGTCCAGCTGGCTTGTCCCCGGTCTCCCTCTCGCCGCGGGCCTGGGAGTGGCTGCAAAAACGCCCCGAAGAACCCTACACCTGGTACTTCGACTTGCGCATGCTCGCGAAGTATTTTGAGCCGCCGCACACGTATCATCACACTCCCTCCGCGCCGCTTTATTACGCCATGCATCAGGGTTTGGCGGCAATCGAAGAAGAAGGCTTGCGCCATCGCTGGGATCGGCACCGCAGGGCAAGCGAGAGACTGGTCGTCGGCCTAGCGAAGCTCGGCTTCGAACCGTTGGTGAAGAACCCCGACCATCGTATTTGGCATCTCACCACTGTGCTTGTTCCCACCGGACTGGATGAAGCGCGGTTGCGTCAACAGTTGCTCGATCAACACAGCATCGAGGTCGCTGGCGGCCTGGGTCAATTGGCCGGCAAAATTCTTCGGATCGGGACCATGGGGCCGCTGGCTAGTGACGAGCGTGTTGATTTTCTGCTGGACGCAATAGCAGCCTGCCTCTAGCAAGAGAGCTCCATGCGTCTGGCTCGGCAAACACTCGGGCCCGGTGCGGATTGTTAAACTGATTCAATTCAGCGAGAGCGATCATCAGGCCTATCGCTGGGCCGCACAGCAGCTTCGCGGCGCCGTTTCAGCCGGAAGTCTGACTTAGCCGCAATCGGGGCTAGAGACCCCTTGCTAGAGACCCTGGCTAGAATGTAAGTGGCCGATGCAAGTTCTTGAGGCAGGCACGAATAAATATTTGCTGTTGGAGCTGGATCCCGAGTCGATCGGAAATATCGCGCGGCAAGCTGGCTTCGAATTCAGGATTGACGATCAACAGCGCGTGTTGTCGCTTGATTTGTCCGCCACTGACCGCCAAGCGCCGCTGCTGTTGTTTGACGCCGCGGACCCCGGCAATCTAGGCTGGTTTTCCCGTTGCCAATTCTACGTCGACGGCAAGTCGGGCAGCATTTTACAGACGCCGCTTTCCCTCGCCAACCAGCGTGATAGAAGCGGACGCGCGCTCCCACACGCCGTTCGTTTACAGATCACCAAGGAGTTGCCGGGTACGTTTCGAATGCCGGGGCGTCAGGCCATAAGCGAGCAGGTGGTGTATCAAGTGCTTTACAACCTGCTGAATGCGCTGATGAATACCGGGGTCGGCGTTTGCGGCGGCCCAACTGTGAAGCCGCTTGCCGGCCGGACCGAAACCATCGGCGCGAAAAACTAAGCTTTCAATTCTTTTTTGGCCTGCTCGACTACGGCTTGCAGTTCGTGTTGGTATTTATCCAGCAACTCCGTCGACGTTGCCTCGAATCGCATCACTAGAACCGGCTGCGTATTCGATGCGCGAACTAATCCCCAGCCATGCTCGAATGGCACGCGCACGCCATCGATATCGGCGATTTCGCGTGTTCGCCGGACGATGTCCGCCACTCTGGCTACTACTTTGAACTTGACGTCGTCGGGGCAATCCATCCGAAGCTCGGGCGTGGAGACCAGTTTCGGCAGGCCTTCAAGCTGGTGCGAAAGCGGCTTGCCTGAGTCGGAAACAATCTCAAGCAACCGGCAGGCCGCGTAGATCGCGTCATCGTACCCGTAGTATCGGTCCGCGAAGAACATGTGGCCCGACATTTCGCCGGCCAACTCTGCATGCTCCTGCTTCATGTTTTCCTTGATCAGCGAATGCCCGGTCTTGTACATGATCGGGTTACCGCCAAGCTCTTTCAGCTTTTCGTACATTACCTGCGAACACTTCACTTCACCAATAAACGTTGAGCCCGGCTTGCGCGAAAGAATCTCGCGTCCAAAGATAAGCAGAAGCATGTCGCCATAGACTACTTCCCCGTGCTCGTCTACGGCGCCGATACGGTCCGAGTCGCCATCAAACGCGATTCCAAGTTCCGCCTTCTGCTTTGCCACCGCCTTTTGCAGATGCTTCAAGTTCGCGAGAACGGTGGGGTCCGGATGGTGATTGGGGAAATGGCCATCCATCTCAAAGAACAACTCCGTGGCGTCCACGTTCAGCTTCTCAAGGACGCGCTGAACAACCGGACCGGCCGTGCCGTTACCGGCGTCCACAACTACTTTTACCTTTCTGTCGAACCGAAACTGTGAAGTGATCTCGTCCACATAGGGCGTTACGGCGTCCACCTCTTTCACTGTCCCTTCGCCGGACTCCAGATCATTATTGGCAATCAGCTTGTAAACCTCCTGAATAGCCGTGCCGTGTAGAGTGCCTGCTCCACACACCGTCTTGATGCCGTTATATTCCGGAGGGTTGTGGCTGCCGGTAATCATTACGGCGCCATCAGCCTGGCAGTAGACTGCGGAATAGTAAAGAACGGGAGTGGGTACCGTTCCGATATCCAGAACATGTGCACCGGCAGCCATCAACCCCTTTAGCAGCGCATCGTGCACCCGGCCGCTGCTCAACCGGCAGTCCCGTCCTAGGCAGATTGTCCGGCCGCTGTGTCGGATAATGTAAGTCGCCAAAGCGCGACCCAGTGTTTCTACATCCGGATCAAGCAGTTCCTCTTCGGCAATTCCGCGGATGTCATATTCGCGAAAAATACTCGCTTTGAGCATATCTATCCCTTCAGCATATCTATCGAAGTATGGTTACGCGCTTTAAGACAGTACTTCGCGACGGATTACCAGGCTCTCCAAGTAATCAGTATCAATTTCATAGCCGAAACCAGGACTGTCTGTTAGCTGAATGGTCCCGCGGGTCGTCACTTCAACCGGCGGCGTAATGATGTCGCGCTTCCAATAGCGCTTGCTTGCTGACACATCGCCCGGCAAAACAAAATTCGGCAGTGTAGATAACGCGAGGTTGTGCGCCCGCCCAATACCCGATTCCAGCATGCCGCCGCACCACACTGGAATGCTGTTCGCCTGGCACACATCGTGCACGCGCTTGGCTTCGGCAAAACCGCCCACGCGGCCCAGCTTTATGTTCATGATGCGCCCGGCGCCCAGGCGAATCGCCTGCTCAGCATGGTGAGCCGACCGGATGCACTCGTCCAGGCAGATAGGCGTTTCGAGCGCGCTTTGCAAAACTGCATGGTCGATGATGTCATCGTGGGCTAGCGGCTGCTCAATCATCATGAGATAAAACGCGTCCAGCTGCTTAAGGCGGTCCAGATCCTCAAGCGTGTAAGCCGAGTTGGCGTCCGCCATCAGCTTTACGTTCGGGAAACGGTCACGCACCTCGCGAATCACATTGATGTCCCAGCCCGGCTTAATCTTCAATTTGATGCGTTGGTAACCGGCCGCGAGTTCCGTCTCGATCTTCTCCAGCAGCTCGCCCACGCTGTTCTGAATTCCGATAGATACGCCGCAAGCGATCTCCCGGCGAGCACCGCCAGCGATTGTCTTCCAGAGTGGTTCGTTCCGCAAGCGGGCTTCCAGATCCCAAATGGCAACTTCCATACCGCCGCGCGCCATATAGTGCCCGCGAATGTGCGCCGTGCGCGCAGCCACCTCCGCAGCCGATTGAAACTCATAATTCAGAACGCGTGCCCCGATGTAGTCAGTTAAAAGTGGCCAGGCGGAGGCGGTCCACTCCTCGTTGTAGAACGGATTTTCGCCGGCCGTCACCTCGCCCCAACCGGAGATGCCGTCTTGAACTGCTTCAACCAGCACGATGTCGCGATGCTGCGTACGGCCGAAACTCGTTTCGAAGAAATGTACGAGCGGCATGCGAATCTGGCGCACCACGATTCGATCTACTCTAATTCCCATTCACCCAGCAGGTAGGTGCCGGCCTGCTCGCTCCTTTCGAATCCAATCACCGCGAGTCCTGCGCGGAAGTACTCTTCAAACTGCTCTCCCACAGAGCGTTGTACATCGCGAGCGCGGCTGGCATTGCGTTGCCGGATTTCCGCGATATCCCCCGGAACGGCGATGCGCGCTTGAACAGATGATTGAGGCGAGTTGACGCCCTCCGCATGCAAGCAGGCACTCGCGCGAGGCGATCGGATCCACCACTCCGCCACCAGCCGGTCCGTGGGAAGGCCGCCGTGTAGATGGCTTGTAGTGGTCCCATACTGGTTGTGGACATAACGGCGTACAATCGCGCCCAGCCGCTCGATATTGAAGAATGCATTCTTGATTTCGAGTGGATCGAAAGTCCACTCAATCAGCTCAACTCCGGCCGCGATCGCGTATTCGCGCTGCTCCAGCTTCATACCGCGCCCCAGCCCGGTGTTCCGGTAAGCGGGCAGCACCCCGAGCATGTGGCTGTGCAAATACGGCTTGCCGCCCGGCTTCAACCCGGGTATACAAAGGCAAAA
>CAXUCT010000107.1:11318-11743 GCA_964249415.1 uncultured Bryobacteraceae bacterium
CCAACTTCCGCCCGTCGTACGCGCCCAGCACTTGGCCTCCAATCTTGCTGGCTACTACGAATAGCCGCAACGGAAGCAGTTCCACATCCTCGAACCCCCAAATCTCCTGCTGTAACCGCACCACGGGCCCGAACTCTTCCGATGTTTGGAGCACGCGTATTTCGGGCCGATGTATTCGAAGATCGGACTCGCGCCTCAGTTGATGTCCCATCTCTCGCTGTGCAATGGCTCATTGTAAGGCAGTCGAACTGCAGTAAAAAATGGGTTCGAATAATTCGCGCTCACTTAAACTGTAAAAGAACTCGATTATGGCTTTTGAAAAAAGAATCACCTTGCCGGGAAGCGAACGAAGGCTCCTCCCCGCATCGGAAGATGCCGGCGCCATCGACCCGAGCGAGACAATACGCGTCACGGTGGTGCTGCGC
>CAXUCT010000108.1:0-11682 GCA_964249415.1 uncultured Bryobacteraceae bacterium
GCCCGGTGGGGCGATCTTCCTCCGCGCAGACGGACATCAGCTTACGCGCTGGGATGCTCTCTTGGTCGCGCGCTCGCGGAGTCTTCGCCGGCATTTCCTTGCAGGGCGCGACTCTGCGACAAGACGTCAGCGACAACCAAGAAATTTACGGGCAGCGGCTTAAGAACAAAGAGATCATTTATGGGCCTGTGGAGTGGCCCGCTTCAGCGAGTGAATTCCACAGCGTTCTGGATCGTTACGCCAAGCGGGCCCGAAGACACCTGAAGCACCGTTCGTAACATTTAACAAAGCTGCTATGGACGTCCGGGTGGAGTCCACGGGATTGACTGCGTTAGCAGCCCAGACAAGATCAAACACTGCTTGCTCACGCGCGCGGCTCAGTTCAAGCAAGATTGATGCACGAGTTGGCTTACTCGTACCGCAAAGCGATCAAAGGATCTACGCGGGAGGCTCGACGGGCCGGTATATAGGCTGCAATCAGGGCGGCTATTGAGATGACGGCGACAGCCGCAATAGTTGTCGCGGGATCGAATGGCGATAGACCGAACAAACTCTTTTGAATCGCCCGGGCTAGCGCTGTAGATACTATTACGCCGACGATAATTCCGATAGCGACCAGCGGCCACGTTTCGTTCAACACCATTCGGATCACGGCCGATCTCTCGGCCCCCAACGCCAGCCGTATACCAATCTCAGCGGTCCGCCGAGCTGTCATATACGCCATTACGCCGTACAGCCCAATTGCTCCTAACAGCAACGCAAGCAATCCGAAAAATCCGGAGAGTTTGGCGACGAGCCGCTCCGCGACAAGCTGGTCGTCGACTAACGCATCGGCGCTTTCCATGCTCACTATGGGTAGATTTCGGTTGAAAGCAGCAATGGTCCGCCGAACCGCTGTTGTGAGGTCCTGGGGTGAGGTATGCGTTCGGACTTCAAAATTAATGAAAGAAATGGGCTCGACACGTTGTAAGTAGGACAAATAGAAACGACGCGGGGTAGGCTGACGCAGGTCGCGATCTTTCGCATCGCGTACCACGCCAACAATTGTCCATGTGATGCGGTCCTTTCCAACGATGTCGTACAGGTGCTTGCCGATTGGGCTTGCGTTGCCGAAGTAAAAGCGCGCCATATTTTCGTTGATCACCGCTACCTTCGGGCTGCGTTCGTTGTCGCGGGCGCCAATGCCCCGCCCTGCACTTATCCTGGTGCCCACGACCTCAAAGTAGCGCGGTCCAACCTGGTCGTTGTCGTTGTTCTTATCGGCCTCTTTTCTTGGCGTAAATCCTTCCACTTCCGGCGTGCTCTCTTCGTAAGTGCCGCTAAAGAGGCCGTTCGCTGAGAACGTAACGGCTTCGACGCCCGGAATCTGCTCCAGCCTTCCCTTCAGTTCCATGCTCATACCGTTGACCTGCGCGTCCGTGTAACCGCCGGTGCGGGGGTCCACTTCGGCGAGCAGGAGTCCCTCCCGCGCGTAGCCGACGTCTAGGTTCCGCAGGTTTCGCAACGTATTCAGAAACAGACCGGCAAACACCAGCAACGTCACCGACAGGACGATTTGCGAAATGACGAGCATCTTGCCGAAGGCTTGCGAGAAGCCATCGGGCTGTTGTCCTGCCCTGCTTTCTTTCAAGCTCGAGACCAGATCGAAGCGCGTGGTTCGCAACGCCGGAGCCAAGCCGAACAGCAATCCTGAAAGGATTGCGACTCCGGCGGTAAACGACAAAACTGAGCCATTCAGTTCGGTACGTAACGGCAGCGGGCCTTCAGGGGAGATCAATCGCAGTAGCATGTGGCTACCCCAAAAGGCGAATAGCAACCCGACCAGTCCGCCGACGCAGGCAAGCGCCAGGCTCTCGGTTAGCAGTTGACGCATGAGCCTCGCTCCGCCCGCTCCTACGGCCAAGCGCAGTCCCATCTCGCGTCCTCTGTTGAGAGCGCGCGCCAGTTGAAGATTGGCGACGTTCGCGCAGCAAATCAGCAGAATCACGCCGACGATGCCCATTAGGATTATCAGCGGGACCGATGACTCCTCCCGCAAACGCGAGAAGCCTTTTGCCCCGGAAGAGACCTGAATCCTCTGGCGCAGCAGGCCTCGAAGCTGCTCCGGCGTCTCGTCCCCTTTGTAGAGCTCCCGGAAAATCTGCGCTCCGGTCACATTCACCGCCGCCTCTGCTTGCCTGGGCGATATCCCGGGCTTCCGTCTGCCCATCATCAGCAGCCAGCTCACCTTACGATCTCTAAGATAGTCACGTCCCGGGTTGGCCGCTGACTGCATGGTGATGGGAAACCACATGTCGTACAGCACGCCCACCACGTCGCCGAAAAAGTTGCGGGGAGTGACACCAATAATCGTGAAGCTGGATCCGTTAATCGTGATTTTCCGCCCCACTACGCCGGGGTTGCGCGCGAACTGCCTTTCCCAATAGCCGTAACTGATCACAATGACCGGCGCGCTACCTTCGGTTCGTATTTCGTCTTCCGTAAATGTGCGCCCGATGAACGGACTGACACCTAAGACCCTAAAGAAATTGCCTGTGACGAAACGCGCGCGGACGCGGCCTGCTTGAGCGGCATCGGCGCCATCCACTGCAACATTGAGTTGCTCGCTGCGCCCAGTGGCATACACATCGCTGAAGACCGAGTTTGTTTGGCGAAACTGCTCACAGAAGGGATAGGAGAAGAGGTCTGCCCGTCCTCCTCCGTCCGAAACGCCTCCTGTACGGGCCGGGTTCCCAATGGTCATCAACTCGCCGGGGTTTTGCACGGGCAGCGGGCGCAGTAGAAGCGCATCCACCAAACTGAAGATGGCCGTGTTGGCTCCAATTCCTAGTCCCATGGACATAATCGCCACGACGGCGAAGCCCGGACTCTTGCGCAGCACGCGCGCAGCGTAGCGAAGATCCTGCGTTAACGTTTCAAGTGACGTCCATCCCCACATCTCTCGCGTTACCTCCTTCACTAACCCAACGTTTCCGAATTCAGCGCGGACACTGCGGGCCGACTGCTCCGCACCTTCGCCCTGCCTCACTCGGTCCTGCGCCGCCATTCGCAAGTGGCTTTGAATCTCTTCCTCCAGGTCCTCTTCGCGAGCGCGCCGTCCACTCAACTTGCGCCAAAGAGACATCGTTATCCCTCGATCCCCAAGGGGTTCAAGACGCCCCCGATGGCGCCGACCAACTGCTGCCAGCGGCTTCGCTCCGTCACCAGCTGCTTCTTACCGGCAGCAGTGAGTTGGTAGTATTTCGCGCGCTGGCTGCTTTCAGTGAGTTTCCACTCCGACTTCACCCATCCCTGCCGTTCCAGACGATGCAAAGCGGGATACAGCGAGCCGGTCTCGATGCGAAGGAGCTCACCAGAGTTGGCTCTAATTGCATTGGCGATGCCGTAGCCATGCTGCGACCCCCACTGCAGCGTTTGCAGAATTAGCATGTCTAACGTGCCCTGCAGGAGTTCAATGCGGTTCTGGTAAGAGGCCTTCGCCATGGATGTAAGCATTCTACATCCATCAGCTGTAGGATGTCTACCTCTTCAGCGAAGATTTGAGACATGCGAGCCTTCGGGCGATCTGATATAGTAGAGGGGTCTCCCGCCCCGCATTCGTCCTTCGTTGAGTGATTGTTAACCCACTCTTCTCGAATCTAGTAAGTTTCGCATTTCGAAGCTGTGGTTCGTTTTCGTAAAGGACGTCCTTCCGGTAACCGGCGTATTGACTCCTTTACTTAAAATGAACCAATTTTCTGAACTTACCCTAAACGAATCGATTCACCAGAATCTCGCTCGCAACTGTTTCGTTGAACCCACTCCGGTTCAAGCACAAGCAATTCCTCCTGCACTCAGCGGCGCCGACGTAGTGGCCACCGCGCAAACCGGCACGGGCAAGACACTTGCTTTCCTTTTGCCTATTATTGAGCGCCTGCTCAAGTCACCTGACGCCGGCAACTCGCGGACCAAAATCCGCGCACTGGTGGTAAGCCCGACACGGGAACTCGCCATACAGATTGCCGATGCGTTCGCCAAATTAACTGTCGGGACGGGCCTGCGCGCGACGGTAGTGGTTGGCGGTCTCAGTGAGCAGACGCAACTGAACGGCATTCGCCGAGGATCACAGCTGATCATCGCTACTCCGGGACGGCTGGAAGATTTTCTGACTCGCCGGCTCATCGATTTGAGTTCGGTGGAAACACTGGTTCTGGACGAAGCGGATCGCATGCTGGACATGGGCTTCCTTCCTGCAATCGAGAAGATTTTGGCGGTGTTGCCGGCTTCACGGCAGAGCATGTTTTTCTCCGCGACGATGCAAAAAGATGTGGAGCGCCTGATTGCGCGGCACTCGAAGAGTCCGGTTCGCATTGCGGTTGGAGGCGGCGGAGTGACGAAAACGCCGGATCAGATCGACTTGCACGTTTACGAAGTGGAAGAGCACATGAAGATTGGGTTGCTGCGTCACATGCTGGATCAGGAGACTGGGTCGTTTCTAGTGTTCGCCCGCACCAAGCATGGAACGGATCGATTGGCGAGCAAGCTGTCCGCATTGGGTACGCGGGCGGTGGCGATGCATGGCAACCGTACACAGAATCAACGCAACCAAGCGCTGGCGGGATTCCGCGACGGACGATATAGGGTGCTAGTCGCAACGGATGTGGCCGCACGCGGCATCCATGTGGATAGCGTGGCGCATGTGGTGAACTACGATCTGCCGCAAGCTCCGCAGGACTTTATTCACCGCGTGGGACGGACGGGACGGGCTGGCCAGCGAGGCTCAGCGTCGACCTTTAGTTCTAAGTCGGAGTGGGGCGAAGTTCGGCGCATCGAACGCGAATGCAGAGTAAGGCTGCTACGGCAAGAGATTTCGCCTGCGGTTGTGAGCCAGGTACTGACGTCTGCCGAAGCAGAAAAACGGTCGAACCTCTCCGGAGCCAGTGCACGGCCGGCATCGTATGCGCGTCCGAGCCGGGACGCTCACATGAAACCGAAGCGCTCGTTCGCGGTTAAGGGGAAGAAGAGTTTCCGCGAGGCAGCTCCCCAGCATCGAACGGGAACCTATAACTCCTGACCGGCATTTAAGCGGTGAACCCACTCGAGCGGGATCTCGATTTCGTTCTAGAACATTCCGGCGAGATCTGGAACGCGCTTCGCAATCAGCAAATCTTCATCACCGGCGGCACCGGTTTCGTCGGAAGGTGGCTGGTTGAGAGTTTGATTCGGGCAAATGACCGGCTGAATCTGAACGCGAAGGCGGTTCTGCTGACGCGCAATCCGCAGGCTTTTCAGTGGAGGGCGCCCCACTTGGCGAATCATCCGTCGATTTCTCTCCATCTTGGGGAGGCGGCTTCGTTCGGCTTCCCGGAAGGTCTGTTCCCGTTCGTGATCCATGCAGCTACGGAGCCGCACATTCCGGCGACTCTCCAAGAGCCTACCGCTAACTTTGATTTGGATTTGCGGGCAACTCAGCGTGTACTAAAGTTCGCGGCAACGCACGGAGCAACGAAGTTTCTGTTTACGAGCTCCGGCGCGGCTTATGGACGGCAGCCCTCTGAGCTGACGAATATGCCGGAGGATTACCCCGGGGCGCCGCTCACATGGGATTTGAACTCTTCATACGGACAGGCGAAGCACGCATCCGAGTTTATCTGCGCGATGTACGGCAAGCAATTTGGCTTCACCGCCGTGCTGGCGCGCCTATTTGCGTTTTCAGGGCCGCACTTGCCGCTGGATCTGAACTTTGCGATCGGCAATTTTATGCGTGACGTGCTCGCAGGAGGTCCGGTGCGGATCGGCGGTGACGGAAGTCCTTATCGCTCGTACCTCTATGCAGCAGAAATGGCGATTTGGTTATGGACACTTCTGATCCGGGGTGAGTCGCGCGTTTACAATGTTGGCTCAGAACACGGCTTAACCATTGCGGAGCTGGCGCGGGTCGTGGTTGAGAACACGGTGCCGGGCACGGCTATCGAGATGGCGCGCGAACCGGTGCCGGGTGCGGCTCCATCGCGCTACGTTCCAGCGGTAGATCGCGTTCGGGAGCAATTGCACCTTCAGCAAATCTTTAGCTTGGAAGAGCAGATCCGGCGCATGTACCAATGGAACAGAGTGCAGACGCGATCCGGGAGTTAGAGCGCGTAAGTTTCGGCTTGGTCGCGTAGAGGCTCGCCGGGCGGGTATTCGAAATTGATGCGCTCTTGCTCTATCACGTAAGGCCGGTTTTGCACGTACGTGTGAATCGAGCCGACGTACTCGCCAATGATGCCCATAGAGAGCATCTGAACAGAACCCAAAAAGAACAATCCAATGATCAGCGGTGCAAGGCCCACCTCAAACGAATGCCAAAACAGAAGCTTGTATACGAGGTACACAAAAGCGGCGATGATGGAGAGAAGTGCGGTGGCGAAGCCGGTGAAGGTTACGATACGCAGCGGGACCTTAGACATGTTCGTGACGCCGAGCATGGCAAGGTCGTACAGCGAAAAGAAGTTGTTCTTGGTGATTCCCCGCGCGCGGCGTGGTTGATCAAAGGGTAATTCGTAATAAGGCAGCCCTATCTCGGCCATCAGACCGCGAAAGTAAGGATATGGATCTTTCATCCGGGCAACGATGTCAATCACCTTCCGGTCGTACAACCCGAAGCCGGTGAAGTGCTGAAAGGTCCGAACCTCGGAGATCCTTTGGACGGTCCGGTAATACACGGTTCGCAACCAGAACATGAGAGAGTTTTCGCGGCTGGTTGTCTTGATGCAGAGAACCATGGAATAGCCTTCCTCCCATTTCTCGATCAGTTGCGGGATCAATTCGGGAGGATCTTGGAAATCTGAGGCCATTCCGATCACAGCATCGCCGCGCGCTTGCGTCAGAGCGTGCATGGGCGACCGGACTTGCCCGAAGTTGCGGGCGTTCACAATAACCTTTAAGTTTGGATCGCGCGCCGCAAGACGCCGCAAAATAGCGACGGTGTTATCGGTGGAGCTGTTGTCGATGAACAGATGCTCGTACTTGTAATGGCCGATCTGCAGCATGACTTTTCGCACCCGATGATAGAGTTCTTCGACATTCTCTTCTTCGTTGAAGCAAGGAGAAGCAATTGTGACTGTTTTCATGAGGTCTGTTGGGCCACGTGAAGCTGCAGCATTGTGTGGACGTTGCGGGCTAAGCCGGATACGTCAGCATCTCCGGAGCGGCGACATGGAGGTTGCCGCGCCTAGGTTTATCCTACACTGCCACGGGCGCGTTCGAACACGCGCGTATCCGGGCGAAGGCTGCGCGTTAAAAAAAGGGTCGTTGATAAACACCGCCCGACGCGGATTTGGAATTTCCCGACCGGCTCGGGTCAGTTCTGTGTCAAAACACCCATTCCTGCCGGGGTTCTTATGCGGTGGGCGGCCAAAATTTCGAGAATACGCTTGGGGTAGGTGACGCTGTGCTCGAACGTCTTTGAGCATAATTGCACGCCCCTAATCACGTCCTCTACGCCAAATGCGGCGCCGCGCTGGCCAGCGAGCCCGATCAGCATTGTTTTGATAATGGCGAAGTAAGAAGTCAGCAGCATGTACTGAGGCGCGATGGCGCGCGGCGCTTCCACGTTCAGCGCTCGGTTCAAGCTTTGAGATCCGAACGGGAAGAGAGCGCGGAATGCATTGTTCACCAAGTAGTTTTCGAGCATGTACTCATGCCGGCTCATGAAGGGGGCGTAATACTGATCGTACGCATGGGCATATTGGCTGGCCATTTCCTCCAGAGTAGCCGTGGAGTGGGGGCGAATGCCGTCAATGAACTCCCCATAAAACTGCAGGAATCGCTCCTGTGTAAAATCAGATTTCACCCGCTCAATAATCAGTTCGAGGACGATTCCTAGTTGCGTTGCCGGATTAGCACTGCAGCGTCTCAGATGATCATCGAAGAGACCTGAGTCTATGGCGAACGAAAAGCCTTCTAAGGCCTCAGGCACGAGCTGGAGATTCCCTCCGGTTGCGATTTCGTGCAGCTTATCGCAGAGGTGTCCGAGGAGGACCAGGCGCTTTGGTACGGAATACTTGCGGTTCTGCAGGACCGACAGGACGAACCGGCGCACCGCCGAGCCGGAGGCACTTGAAAAGGCGGTGTTGAAGAGACGGCCATAAGTAGGTTCGGCAATGTCTTTATTAGCTTCAGCGGGTTCAGGATCGCGAAGAGAGAACTGTAGCGGATGGGGGTCCATGAGGGCCAAGCGCGCGGCTTCAGGACACGAAAGATCGAGCGAGCGTTCCACAACTCCATATATCAGGTTGGCCACGCGTGGATAGGCAGCGCAGACGGCGCCCAAATACTGCTCGCCTAAGCGCTTCTGAATGGAGCATAGACCCTCAGACAGAAATGAACAGCGGCCGGCAGAGGTGATGAAGGTGGCGTACTGATCGTTGCTTGTGCTCGCCGGGTTGATGGTAATCAGTTGCCCAAAGGCGGGCCGCAACACAGGATCTGAACACTGTTGGTACTTGCCATACGTCTTCTTGTCGATACCGACGCGCCAGCCTTCGCAGCAGGTATCCGGGCAAGCATCAGCCAGGCAGCGAAAACTTTCGTAATAGCGGGGTTGGAGCTGCTTGGGCGGCTCGTCGGTAAATTCAAGGTTCGGCACGCGTTTTCGAGAGGGACAACGGTTCTCTGAAACTAGGTACCGGGAGGGACTTGCTACTCTCAGAGCGCGGTTTGGGGCAGGGGGAGACTGAGGCAAATTAGCGAGCGGTTGCTGCCGCCGGGGAGGGTAATCTGTTAGATTCCTACAAGTGCCCTTAGGGGAGTGTGAGAATTGAGAGTTTAGATCAAAATGGCTATCGCAAATGTAGGCAAGTCCGGCGCCACGATCTCCGGGTCGACCTCGACGAGCAATACCGGCGCCATGGCGATGGTGACCACGCTGTTTTTCATGTGGGGCTTTGTGACGTGTCTGAACGACATATTGATCCCGCACTTAAAAGCTATTTTCGACCTGAACTATGCGGAAGTGATGCTGGTACAGTTCGCGTTCTTCTCCGGTTATTTCGTGTTCGCGTTACCGGCCGGCAAGATCATCGACTTAATTGGGTATAAGCGGAGCATGGTGGCGGGTCTTCTGACGATGGCTTTTGGCGCGATTCTGTTTCTTCCTGCCGCCAGCGTCCCGGCGTTTACGTTTTTCTTAGCGGCTCTAATTGTTGTCGCTGCGGGTATGACGGTGCTGCAGGTCTCCGCTAACCCTTATGTGTCGGTGCTGGGGCCGCCAGAAACCGCGTCCAGCCGACTCAACCTGACGCAAGCATTTAATTCGCTCGGGACAACGATTGCTCCCTATTTCGGAAGCATACTCATCCTAAGCAGCGCGCCCAAAAGCGCGGTCGAAACGCGGCAAATGGCTCCTGACGTTCTGCAGGCTTACCGCTTACATGAAGCTTCCACTGTAAAGCTGCCCTATTTAGTGATTGCGTTGGTCCTGGTCGCGTTGGCGGTGGTGATCGCGCTATATAAGTTACCGGTTCTTTCCACGATTGAAGACAGCAAATCGGGTGATCCAATTGGCAGGACTGGTGTGAGTGTATGGAAGCACCGTAACCTGGTGCTGGGAATCGTTGGCATCTTCGTCTATGTGGGGGCTGAAGTGGCGATTGGGAGTTTTCTGATCAACTACTTTACGCAGCAGGAAATTGGCGCGATGTCGGCGAAGCAAGCGGCGGGATACGTGTCGTTCTATTGGGGCGCTGCCATGATCGGCAGGTTCATCGGTTCGGCGGTGTTGCAGAAGGTTCGAGCGGGGTCGCTGCTGGGTGGGGTGGCAATCGTAGCGTGCCTTTTGGTGACCGTCTCGATGCTCACCTTCGGTTCAGTGGCCATGTGGAGCATCATCCTGGTGGGATTATTCAACTCGGTGATGTTCCCCAGCATTTTCACGTTGGGTATCGCGGGATTGGGGCCGCTGACGAGCAAGGGCTCGGGGCTATTGGTGGCAGCCATTGTGGGAGGGGCCATCATTCCGGTTGTGCAGGGCGCGATTGCGGATCGGATTGGCATCCATCACGCGTTTATACTGCCCGTGCTGTGCTACCTCTACATCGCCTATTACGGGTTTAAAGGCTCAAAGCAGCTTCTCACCGCTTGAATCGCCGCGCAAACAATACTTATGACGCAAATCGGGCAAAGACTGAAGGGCAAGAATGTTCTCATTACGGGAGCATCTTCGGGAATTGGGGAGGCGATCGCGATACGATTCGCCCAGGAAGGCGCAAACGTAGCGATCAATTACAACAGCGGCAAGGATCGGGCTGAGGCGGTGAAAGAGAAGGTGGACCAAGCGAGCAAAGCGGCGCAAGTGCCGGCCAAGAACTTTACAGTGCAAGGCAACATTGCGGACGAACAGCAGGTGATAAAAATGTTCGAGACGGTGATAGGCAAGCTTGGCTCGTTGGACATTCTGGTGAACAACTCCGGCATTCAGAAACCGGTAGCCAGCCACGAACTAGAGATGTCGGATTTTGATCAGATCATTGACGTAAATCTGCGGGGGGCATTCGTGTGTTCGCGCGAGGCGCTTCGCCACTTCCTCGCACGAGGGATCAAGGGTGTGATCGTGAACAACTCGAGCGTGCACGAGATCATCCCGAAGCCGAAGTATGCACCTTATTCAATCAGCAAAGGGGGCATGGAAAACATGACCAAGACGCTGGCGCTGGAATACGCTGACCGAGGCATTCGTGTGAACGCAGTGGGACCGGGCGCGATCGTGACGCCGATTAACAACGCGTGGATTAATGATCCCAAGGCGCGGGGTGAGGTAGAAAGCCACATTCCAATGGGCCGGCCCGGTACTGCGGAAGAGATCGCGTCTGTGTTCGCGTTTCTCGCCTCCGATGACGCCAGCTACATCACAGGGCAGACACTGTTTGCGTGCGGCGGCTTGACGCTGTATCCCGAGTTCCGGGTCGCCTGGTCTTCAGGGGAATAGTTGCTTAGCGGCTAGGCTAGGTGGGAAGCGACGAGCGCTTGCTCACGCGCGCTGCGGCTCTGTAACTTAGCGACGGCCTTAAAATCTTTCCGCCGCAACTCGATAAGGTGTTTGGAAGAGGAAAGCTGGATTTTTCTGTCCCGCTCCTTATGAACCAAACCGTTGCTCGCATCTTGTGTGTTGACGACGATCCTCTATTCCAGAGGTTCGTGGGTATTTGCCTGCGCCGCACGGGATACGAGCTATTGACGGCCACCGACGGCATTGAAGCTTGTGAAACGATTGGCCGGCTGGGAACGGAGGCTCTCAGCTGCGTGATGATCGACCGCCGCATGCCGCGCATGGACGGCCTGGAGTTCCTGGATTGGCTGCGGCAACGCGATTCGAACCTTTCAGCCATTGTGATTACGGCCGAAGGGGAGAAGCAGCATGTGGAGAAGACGCTGCGGGCAGGGGCCTGTAATTTCCTGGATAAGCCGGTAACAGCGGATGGGCTTAGGGACGCAGCCGTAGAGGCCGTTTCGTTGACGAATCAGCGGCGGCAGCTGGCGCAGCTTCGCGAGAATGTCCATCGTTACGGCCGTGATTTACGCGACACCATTACGTCTTTTCCCTCGGACGACAATCTGGCATTGGATAGCTTTTATCTTCCTAAGCACGAGGCCGGCGGCGATTTCCTGGCGCAGCTGCGAGTCGATGAGAACCGGCATCTCATTCTGTTGAGCGACGTGTCGGGG
>CAXUCT010000109.1:0-8630 GCA_964249415.1 uncultured Bryobacteraceae bacterium
TAGGATGAGACCGGCAAGGACTCTCCAGAAATCGGCCCTCAACTGGATTGCTTTTGCAGTCGCTGCGCTCATTCACTTTGATTTTCACCCCCCGGCTAATTCACGCGGCTAACGTGACAAACGTTCCACCACTGCTGCGACGCCCTGTACGGCGTCTCTGAAGCGCCGGTAGTCAAGTTTATCGGGCGTGTCTTCGGCCGCGTGGTAATACGGGTAGCGGAAGGGTGCAGTGTCGGTGAGCATCAAAGCTTTGTAGCCGAACTGCCAAAATGACCAGTGATCCGACCAGCCAATTCCCGCGATTGAAGTGGGCGCTGCCACACCTTCAGCAGGCAGAGAAACGGCGCTCCGGAACGTTGCCAAGGAAGTGCGCAGCAGTAACGCACTTTTCAGGTCCGCGACGAAGCCAAGGAAGTTGCCGCGATCCGGATAGCCGGGATGGAACGTGATCGGATACGTTTGCGAGGCCGGTTTATCCGTGTAGAAGCCAATGGTTTCGATCGACAGCATGGCAGAGATGTCCTCGTTTCGTTCTCGACAGCGCTTGGCGTACACGTAGCTTCCCATAGCTTCTGACTGAAAGTAAGGCGGTTCCTCGTTCGCGAAGAACACCCAGCGAATAGTTTCGGCTGGTTTGGCGGCGGCGAAAAGACGGGCTAGTTCCAGCACGGCGGCGACCCCGCTAGCGTTATCGTTTGCACCCGGAAGATTGCCCGCAGTGTCGTAGTGAGCGCCGATAACCACGATTTTCTCCGGGCGTTTAACGCCCGCAGTTTCCGCTTCTATATTGGCGAATGTGTGTCCGGCGGCGGAGAAGGTTTGACGCCGAGTCGAATAACCGTAAGATCGAAGTTCCTGTTCGATGTATATGGCTGCCTTTTCGAGTCCTGTTGTCGCGAGTCGTCCGCCTATGGTGGTGGCCAGCATCTCGACGTGCGTTTGTAACTGTGTGATGAGGGCGAATGCCATCAGGGGCGCCGCGTGAAGCCAATGCATGTCCTAACCTATAAGACTTCGGTGCTTCTCTGTTTTGCATTATGCGGAGGTTTGCTCGGAGTCGCCTTTGGGCGTCAGGAGCCGATTCCTTCCGTCCGCGACCTCTACGATGGTAAGCTTTCGCTCGACGCTGAAGTGAACACCTTCCGGCATATTGAGCGGGTGTTTCCGTCAGCAACTGTGAAGCACGGCGCACGAGTCTTTCCTTTGCCTCAGTCAACGAAGCCACTCGCAGACGTGACGTTTGTGTCCGCAGGGCGGCAGCTTCACCTCCCCGATTACATGCATTTGAATCGCGTGGCAGGGCTGCTGGTCTTGAAGCATGGGCAGATCGCGCTCGAGCGGTATGAATTTGGCAACACGCCCGAGACATGCTGGGTATCGTTCTCGATGGTGAAATCCATCACGTCCACGCTGGCCGCGGCGGCCGTTAGAGATGGGCTGATTGACGGTTTGGACGATCCGGTAACGAAGTATCTGCCTGAGTTGCGCGGCAGCGGTTACGACCGTGCATCCATCCGCAATGTGTTGCAGATGGCCTCGGGCGTTCGCTGGAATGAGACTTACACCGATCCACTTTCCGATCGCCGTAAAATGCTTGAGTTGCAGATGCAACAGCGTCCGGGCGCGCTTCTGCGCTTCATGGCCACTCTACCCCGCGCCGCTCCGGCCGGAACCGAATGGAATTACAACACAGGCGAAACCTACGTGTTGGGCGCTCTTGTCCGTGCAGCAGTGAAGCAACCCCTTTCGCAGTACCTATCTGAAAAGATCTGGTCTCCATTCGCAATGGAACACGACGCAACCTGGTGGACGGAATCGCCAGGCGGCGTGGAGTTCGGCGGAAGTGGCTTCGCGGCTACCCTGAGGGATTATGGCCGCTTTGGCCAGTTCGTACTTGAAGGCGGAGTGGCTGGTGGAAAGCAAGTGGTCCCGACCGGTTGGTTTCCAAACGCCGGTCAGCCCAAACGTGTTGGTGAGCGAATCGTTCCCTATGGATACATGTGGTGGAGTGAACCAGAGGGCGCATTTCTTGCCTTTGGCATTTTTGGACAGAGAATCTATGTGAATCCCAAACAGAATGTCGTGGTCGTGGTGTGGAGTGCTCAGGGGCAACCGACCGGGTCTGCAGTTGTAAGTGACGCTGCGTTCTTCGCCGCTGTGGTTCAGGCCCTTCGTTAATCTGCTTCTACTCCTGAAGCAGCTCTCAAGCTGCTGACCGCGCAGAACAAGCGTCAAGGATGGCTAACACATCATGTGAACGCCGAAACAAATCCGAACCCCCATTTCGAAGTTTCTTCATCTAACCATAGGTAAGCACGATTCGTACAAATCTTCAACTGACTAGAGGAGAAGTAAAATGACAACACCGATGGACCTTGGCGGCAACTTCACACTTCCCGGCGCCTCCACGACCTTGAACCGCATGGGCTATGGCGCGATGCAACTTGCCGGTCCACAGGTATGGGGACCCCCGCGTGATGTTGACACTGCGGTTGCCGTTCTGAGAGAGGCGGTGGCAGTTGGTGTGAACCACATCGATACCAGCGACTTCTACGGTCCGCACGTGACCAACCAGATCATCAAACAGGCGCTTCATCCCTATGTGGATGGCCTGGTGATTGTCACCAAGGTGGGCGCTCGCCGTGGTGAAGACAAGTCGTGGATCCATGCTCTTTCGCGGCAGGATCTGACCGATGCCGTTCATGACAATCTCCGAAATCTCGGGCTCGACACCTTGGACGTCGTCAACCTGCGCGTCGGAGGAGTAATGGGACCATCGGAGGCATCCATCGAAGAACCGCTGACGGTCCTTGCCGAACTGAAGCGTCAGGGCTTGATTCGTCATCTCGGTCTAAGCAACGTCAGTCCGGAGCAGTTAGCGGAAGGTCAGAAGATTTCCGAGATCGTCTGCGTGCAGAACCTGTACAACGTGGCACACCGGAACGACGATAGCTTCATCGATGACCTCGCGCGACAGGGCATAGCGTTTGTGCCGTTCTTCCCACTGGGAGGCTTCCGTCCCTTACAATCATCGGCGCTGGACGTAGCGGCAGCGTCACTCGACGCCAAGCCAATGCAAGTCGCGCTTGCTTGGCTTCTTCAGCGCTCCCCCAATATCCTGCTGATTCCTGGGACGTCTTCCCTGGAGCATCTTCGCGAGAATCTCAAGGCAGTAACGCTACAACTTGCTTCCGAAGTGATCGCCGATCTTGACTCAATTGGCCAAAGTCCTCAGCAGCCGTAATGACGGATCCGATTGGCGTGTCGTGATCCGCCCTGAATCGTTCGCCTGCGCTGATCTAACCGACGGATTGTCGATGATTTTATTCGTAGCGTAAAGCCCGCGTGGGATCGATGCGAGTGGCACGAAACGCGGGTACATATCCCGCCAGGAGCGCCACCGAGCCGATGGCAACCGTTGCGCAGACAATGGACAGCGGATCCAGGGGCTCTATTCCATAGAGCTGTGATCGAATCGATTGCGTGAGGATCCAGGCAACCGGAAGCGCAATTGCCGCCCCGATTCCAAACAGCATCAACACTTCCCGCATCACCAGCCAAAGCACATCCGCTCTCGCGGCGCCGATAGCCATTCGAATGCCGATCTCGCGCGTGCGGCGGGCTACTGTATACGCCATCACTCCATAGAGGCCGATTGACGCTAGTAGTGTCGCAAGAAATCCGAAGCCAGTGGAAAGCGTCGCCACTAGCCGTTCTGTCACAAGTGAATCCTCTATCTGCTTTTCGATGGTGATCATCTCGAAAACCGGCAGATTCGCATCAAGGTTGTGTACCCGCTTACGGATGCTTGTGAAGATCTGTTCGGGATTGTGCCGGGTGCGCACATACCCCGTGATTCCTGTTGCAAAGTCAAGCTGGAGGTAAGGGCGGAACATTTCAACCGGTATTTCGTCCCGCATGCCTTCATACTTAGTGCTGCGAACAACGCCAACAATCGTGATATCGGTCTTGGTGCCGGGATCGATGCCCATCCCAATCTTGTGGCCCAATGCGTTGATAGTACCGAAATGTTTTTTCGCGAATGCCTCGTTCACAAGGCACACCTTCTGAGATGTAAATGCATCCGAAGTTCGAACATCGCGTCCCACCAACAGTTTGATTCCCAACGTCTTGAAATAATCGGGAGAAATGAAATTCATGTGCGGGTCGGGCAGCTCGCCCGTCTTCGGTGAATAGGAATCGATTGTTACCCATTGGTCCCATTCATCCCCTTCCATCACCGGCACAATGGCGAGTCCCGCGCTGTCCACCCCAGGGAGCGACTCCAGATCCTGCTTCAACTGCTCGTAGAATGCCTTCGTCCGTTCGGTGGTGTACCCGTTCAACGTCGGATCCACTTTGAAGGCCAACAGATTGGTCGTGCGAAATCCAGGGTCGAGTTCTTTCAACTTCTGCAAACTCCGGATGAAAAGGCCCGCCCCAATCAGCAGCAGCAGCGAGAGGGAAATCTGCGCAATGACAAGAACCTTCCGCATGCCCGCCGAAGCGCCACCCACCACGGCGCTAGCTTGATCCTTCAGCGTACGCGCCAGATCGGGACGCGTGGATTGCAACGCGGGCATCAGGCCGAAGACAATACCCGTCAGCACTGAAAGGCCCAGGTTGAAGCATAGAATGCGCCAGTCTGGGTTGGAAGAGAGCGCCAGTGGTACCGAACTCGGCGGCAGAAAGCCGATCAAGGCGTGATCTGTCCAGAAAGCTAGCCCCAAGCCCGCCAGTCCACCGGCGAGCGAAAGAAGCAAGCTCTCCACCAGCAACTGTGAAATGATACGGCGCCTACTTGATCCCAGCGCCAGCCGTACAGCTATCTCTTTTTGCCGGGAAGTGGCGCGCGCAATCAACAAGTTCGCCACGTTGGCACAAGCAATCAAAAGCACCAGGGCCACTGTTCCCATTAGCACCAGCAGCGGCGTAGAAAATTGGCGGCGAAGCTGCGAGCGCCCATTCGCGCCGGGAAGAACATCCATGGACATCCGCAGAAATGCCTGCTTCATGTCAGGGGAAGCCTTCGCGAAGTCTTTCTCCTGCACTTCCATTCGCAGAATCTGGTGAAAGAAGGGCTGGATGCCGGCTTTTGCCTCTCGGGCAGTAATTCCCTCTTTCAGCCGTCCAAAGGCGGTCACCCAACGCTGGCGGCGGTTGTTCAGATCATATTGGGTTAACTTGAACGCCATCATTACGGGTACGCGGACCTGCGGAGCATAACCTGGATCCGTGCCGGCAAAACCCGGCTGGCTCACGCCAATCACCGTGAATGGATAGCCGTTTATGTTTAGCGTTCCGCCAATCACGCTCGGATTGCCGCCAAACCGGCTCTGCCAAAAGCCGTAACTTAAGACAGCGACAGGATGCGCGCCCTGATACTCATCGTCACTCGCGGTAAATAGCCGTCCGATGAACGCGCTTACGCCCAGAACCGGAAAGTAATTGCCGGAAACGAACTCGCCAGCTATGCGCTCCGTGCGGCCTGTATAATTCAAACTCATGTCCGCTTCACGGAAGCAGAACATGCCGCTGAATACCGTGTTATGACCACGAAAATCCTGATACATGGGATAAGAGATCCGGTTATATCCCGAGTTGCCGCCGTAATGCCTTCCTACTGGGCTCAGCATCACCAGTTGCTCCGGATGCTTGACAGGGAGCGTTCGAAGCAAGATCTGATCCGTCAACGAAAAAATCGCGGTATTTGCGCCAATGCCGAACGCCAGCGACATCACGGCAACAGCGAAGAACAGCGGCGTTTTGGCAAAGGTGCGCAAAGCGAAATTGATGTCTTGAAGTAAGCTCATAAAGCTGCTGGTGTCTCAATCGAACGGTCTGGAGCGGGGACGGTTAGCAAAGGCAGATCACTTCTTTTTCCGGAGATAGATTTGCCCATTGAACGAGGTGAACTGAAATTCCGGGCCGCCGCCGTTGATGGTCCCCCGCAAGATGTGGTCCAGGTGAAGGTGGTACGTACCATCCGGCTGCCGTCCCGATCCGCCGTCCATGCTGCCGGATTGCGAACTCAATCTCACGTCAAAGTCGCTATAGATGGCGCCGTTATCGGTTTTTAAGCGCACGTTGGCTTTCACATCCTGTGGGAGGGTAACGTCAATGTTTCCATTCAGCGTGCTGAATGACATCGGCTTAGATGGATCAACTCGGTCGAGCGTGGCCACCACGCCACCATTCAAGCAATGCGCGACGACAGAACCTGACACATTCTCAAGCTTGATTTTGCCGTTTACCTCATCTACGTCGATTTCGCCGTCCACTTGCCCCACGTAAATGCCCCTGCCATTTACCGTTTTCAGTTGCAACGAAGATTGACGAGGCACTGTGATGACTAATTCGCCAGCTCTTGCCCATGGCGCGACTTGGATGGTGACCACGTTATCTTCTTCGACGATGTCGAGTCCGGAATTTCCGGGCAGGTCCAAGCGCTTCATTACATCCGGACCTGCCGCACGCGACGAATGTGAACTACGGCTCCCGCGTGAAACAACTTCCACTTCGACATCTCTTACGTCTGCTCCTCGCACGCTAATGTCACCGTCAATCAGATGGGCCTGTATTCTTGGGGGATGCGAGGGGTCTCGCAACGGAACGCGTACTTTCTCGGCGTCATCTTGCGCCAGCAGAGCGCCGGTACAGAGAAGCATCATCCCCAGCGCCTTCATCTGCTGGCTACTCCTTCGCCGCCTTGGTGCAGGCGAACGTTCCCGTTGAGCGTATCGAAGCTTAATTCGGGGCCGCCATTCCCTACACGCGCGCGTCGAGGTCCACGGCTGTGATAAACGAACCTGCCGCCTTCTTGCCCGGCGTCTATTGGAGGCGTGGCGGTAGCGGTTACTTCGAAGTCGCTGTAGATCTGCCCGTTGAAAGTCTTGAACAGTAGATCCGCCGAGAGTCGCGGCTGAAAGTACAGGTCGAGTGATCCATTTATGCTTTTGAAACTGCTTGGCCGCAATGGATTTGCCGCAAAGCCAACGCTGACAGGACCGTTAATGGTGTGCGCATCGCCGGACCCTGACATCTCGCTCAACTTAATGCCGCCGTTGATGTTGCTTACGTCAAAATCGCCCGCAGTTCTATCGGCGCGAACATCTCCATTAATCGACAAGACCACCAATCGGCTGTCTCGCGGCGCCGCGACATCGATGTCATAGCTGACGTTATAGAAGCGACGCCTACCCCCGCCCGAGCATCCGCCATCCCCGCCGCCGTTACAGCGCCAGGGCGCATCGTAGCGAATCGAAACAGAACCCGGCTTCTCTGTCATATCCAGTTTCACTTCGCTCTTGGCTTCCTGAAGGTCGCTGTCGGTTTCGGCGCGAATCACCTTGTGCGCTGTCACTCGAACCTCAGAGCCGCCGATGCCGGTGACGTGTACGTAGCCGTCGATGTTATCGATCAACAATCGCATCGGTGCGCCGGAGAGCGTGAGTGTTTTACTGACAGTTTCTTGCTCTCGTAAGCTCCAATGCTCCTCTGAGTGAGACTTCGCGAGGCACAGGAGTGCTAGCCCGCATGCCAGAAGCACCGGGTACTGGGTAAATTTCATTTCTTGATCTCCTTATTGGAAGCCGATTATTGGAAGCCGAGTTTTTCTAGACCCCACTGCGCGCGCTGCCGTACTACTGCTTGTAGCTCCACGTTGCCGGTCAGTTTTTTAAGCTCAGTGCTCGCTGCGTTATCGCGAATCTGTACCAGCGCGTCGATCAACGCGATCTGCATTAGAGGCGATTCTTGTCGCGGAATAGAATCGACCAGCGCTTTGCGAACTGTCACAGCACCGCTGAACTTCTCGAGCGCATCGAGTGACGACAAACGCACATTTACGTTCGGATCACTGTTCAGCGCGCTGAGAAGAGCTGCGAGAAGATCCCCATCAGGCTTTTCCACACGGCTGATCCATGCCACTCCCTCAAGCCGCGACGTCACCGATTGCCGGTCCAGTAGAGAAAGCGCCACCATCTCTCGCAGTTGTTGTACTTGTGAGCGCATTTGACTCAACTCCTGCTCGGGCACGCCCCGGGTTATATGCAAATGCTCGACGTACATCCCCAGCAGGAACACACCGAGCGCGGCAGTGAGCTGCGCCCACGCAGGAATCTTCAACCAAGCGAATTGCCGCCCGGCTGACCGGCGATTCTGTTCCGCTGCGGCATTCAATTTTTGATAGAAGCGCGCTCGCAAAGCTGCGCTAGGCTGCTCCTGCGGTAACGACCCGAGCCCCTCCCAAACGGCGCGAAGCTCTTCCACTTCCTCGCGCAACTCGGCGTTCGGGGTCATCTGCATTTCAAACTGCGCTCGCTCAGCATCTCCCAATTGCCCGGCCAGGTAGGCCGCCATCACCAGACGGCACTCGTCAGACGTCATACAACTTTTCTCCACGAAGCTCGCAAAAGTGAGTGCGCAGCTCCTTCAAGGCCCGGTACACTCGCACCTTCACGGTGCCCACCTCGCACTCCAAAAGACGCGCTATCTCTTCGTACCGCATCCCGTGAAAGCGGCTCAACACCAGAACTTCCCGCTTGTCGTCAGGCAGTTTCCCGAGAGCCTCCTGCAAAAATCTCATGTCCTGTTTGCGCGTAATCACGTCCTCCGGCATGGGCGCAGTG
>CAXUCT010000109.1:8640-11628 GCA_964249415.1 uncultured Bryobacteraceae bacterium
GCTGATCTCGGCGCTGGGCCTTTCGCCGCGCCGTTTACGAAGCAAATCGAGATACGCGTTCCGAGCCATCCCGTAAGCCCACACGGGGAACGACAAGCTTGGGTCATAGCTGCGGGAATATTTGAGAATGCGGAAGAAGACTTCCTGTACCAGATCCTCACTAACGGCGCGGTCACGGCTCACAAGCAGCAAGTATCGGAACAAAGCCACATTGTGCCGTTCGAACAGCACAGCCAATGAATCCGTATCTCCCGCTTGCACCAGCTTCATCAAGGCGCTGTCTGTTAGCCCTTCCACTCACCCTCATTCATTAATACTGGGCAAACGGCTAAAGGTTACAAGAGGAAAGCCGCTATTGAGGAAAGCTCTGCGGCGCTTGAATGTTCTGCCATCCCTCGCCATTCAGCGCATCCAGAAACGACAGCAGATCCCGTTTCGTTTCCCCGTCCAGATAGAACTTGATTAGCCGCGTATCCACATGTGGATTTGGTAGTCCTCCCCCCGCGTAAAAATCCAACACCTCGCCTAGAGTTTTCACACTTCCGTCGTGCATGTAGGGCCCTCGATGCGCCAAATCACGTAGCGTGGGAACCTTGAACTTCCCGAAATCACCATGCTTCTTGGTGACTTCCTCACGGCCTGGATCCGGATGAGGCGCCGCCATGCCGAGGCCAAGATTGGCAAACTTTTCGTCGCTGAAGTTCGGGCCGTTGTGGCACTCCGCACACTCGCCTTTGCCGTTGAAAAATGACATGCCGCTTTTCTGTTCTTTCGTCAGCGCGCTTTTATCGCCCGCGACATAGCGGTCATACGCTGAGTTGCCTGAAACGATCATGCGTTCAAAAGTAGCCAGCGCCTGGGAGACGCGAGTGAAGTTGATGGCCCGGTCGCCAAACGCCGCGCTGAACAGCGGGGCATAGCCCTTGATTCCTTCTAAGGTGGCGACAACTTTATCCGCCGTCATTCCCATTTCGTGCGGATGCGTCACCGGAATGATGACCTGTGCTTCAAGCGTGGGCGCGCGTCCATCCCAAAACTCCGACCTGCCCCACGCCCTGTTAATCAGAGTGGGTGTATGCCGACCAGTCGGCTGGTCGTCAACACCGAAGGAGAGCGGCGTTGTGGCGGAGAAGGCGTGCTCCGGTTGATGACAGAATGCACAGGATATGCGACCGTTTGACGAGAGCCGGCCGTCAAAGAAGAGAATTCTTCCGAGTTCAGCGCGCGCCGGCGAGTACGGGTTGTCTTCCGGCCACTCCACTTTCGGAAGCCCGAGGGGAAGCGGAGGCACACCAGCCGTCACTTCCGCCTCAGGCTTAGCGGAACGCAATTGCACCGGCAGGCTTAATAGCAGACAAGCGGTTAAGAGGCGAAAGAGCATTCGCTCGACCTCAGCTTTGCGCTGCATTCGACTGAAACATCCGCGGCATGCGCGGTGTAATGAACCGGAAGCGGCGCCCAATAATCATCTTTGCGATTAAGTGATCGGTGCTATGGGTCACTCCAATACCGACGCCGAAGTTGAACTCCCAGTTTGGTCCAAAATCGTAATCGATCGCCGGAAAGAACTGCTGCTGCTGCAGCGAAAACGGATCGTACGCAAAAACCGGCCCAACCGAGCCGTAATACTCGAAGCCGCCGCTTAACTTGCGCGTCAAGTTGCAAGCAATCTTGAAGCTCGGTGAGAATCCAACACCTTCATGCACTCTATAGCCGTGGAACGACCTCTCAAGCGCCGGGTTGAACGCCAGATACCACCGGCCCATCTGCTTGTCTACAATCGGGCGAATTTCCCAGGTCCAAGTGTCGGAGGAGAATATCGGCCTCTGATAGCCGATTTCGGTCGACAAACTCACCCCCACGGGCCAGCGCCAGCGATCCGGCACACGCACTCGCGGACGTATATGATCGCCCACCCATTTGTATCCCTGCCCTGGTCCCACGCTGGTGAAAATGTAGAACCCGGTTTCAAACCAGTCGTTCCATCCCTGAGTGATTTCGATCGTTTCGTGCTCCTGGTGCTGGTCGGGAAGCACACCATCTACGGTTGTCTTGAATCCTTCCACGGTGAAGTTGCTGTGAAGCTCCACCATGATTCTGCCGGGCGGCACGGTATCAGAGCCATACACCTGAATCTCGTAATTACCCTGGGCCCACAACGAGGTGCTCGTCAGTAGCAACAGCAAAACGGAGAGATGAATCAATTTCATCGCGTTCTTTATTGTTACCTGCGAGTGTCGAATCATCTATGACCGATACTTGCAGAGATGGCGAACCGTTCCACTTCGCAGGTTGCGCTCGGGCTCATTACGGTCCTTGCTTTCATTGCGCCGCTTAGCGCGCAGACTCGTCCCATGCCGGCGCGAAGACGTCAACCCACTCCGCAGAAAGTCGTTGAAGAGCATCTGGCGGCTTTCAGCTCTTGCGATTGGAATCGCTTGATGGCTCAATTTCCGGACAATGTCGAATTCTTCTCGCCGAACGGGGCTGTCGTTCGTGGGCGTCAGGCGCTGGGTGAGATGTTTGCGAAGGTGGTAAAGCCCCCAGCCGAGGGCGGAACATGCGGGCTGCGGGTGACCCCGGAGCATATCTTTGCCGTAGGCGAAACCGTGAACGTACAGTGGCGCGCCGACGCTCCTTTTCTCGCGCACCCCTACCGCGGCGCCGACGCTTATGAAACGCACGATGGCCTGATGGTGGCCCAAGTCACCACATTCGACGCCGCAGCGTTAAAGATAAAAGCTTCAGATGTCCACTGAGGGGCTTGCCGTACACTGAAACATCAATGATTCGGGCTCGTTTTGCGCCTTCACCGACAGGCTATTTGCATATCGGGAGCGCGCGCACTTTTATCTTCAATTGGCTATTCGTCCGCAAGCATCAGGGCACTATGGTGTTGCGCATCGATGATACGGATGTCGACCGGAACACTGAGGCATCGCTCCGTTCGATTTACGATGGCTTGAACTGGCTTGGTCTGGGGTGGGA
>CAXUCT010000110.1:0-1276 GCA_964249415.1 uncultured Bryobacteraceae bacterium
CCTCAGCCCTGGTACGTGTACAAAGTTTTCATACACTGTGAAATCGAAGGAGGCGAGCTGGTTCAAGAGACCGCAGAGACCTCCGGTGCACGATGGTTCGGGCAGAAGGAGTTGCCTACCGTCGACTTGTCAACTGACCGGGTGACCGAGTCACAATTGGCAACGCTATTCCGGTTTGCCGGGCATCCTGAGTTGCCGGCGCTGTGCGACTAATCGCGGGTGGACATTTCGGCCAGCCGGGCTAACATTGGCTCATGTCTGACGTCTCAACGGCCTCCGTCGCTTCACCGGATGTTCTTGCACGCGCCCGGAAAATCAAACTTTTCCTGATGGATGTGGACGGTACTCTTACCGATGGCGGCATTTGCCTGATCTCTGGAACGGCGGCGGATGGTTCAGCTCCGGCAAATGTCTCGGAGATGAAAGTTTTCGACGCCAAGGATGGACAGGGTCTTTCGCTGGCGCATACGATGGGCATCCAAACGGGTTTCATCACGGGTCGCCGCTCGCCCGCGGTGGCGCGGCGCGCCGAAGAGCTTAAAGTGACCTTCGTCTATTTGGGGCAAGCGAAGAAGATGAAGGCATTTGAGGAATGTATGGAGAAGGCCCGCGTCACGGAAGAAGAAGTGGCTTACATGGGCGACGATTTGCCGGACATACCGCTGGCCGAACGCGCTGGGCTCTCCATTTCAGTGGCCGACGGAGCAGATGAATTAAAAGCGATCTGCCACTATACAACGCGCCGGCTTGCTGGCCGTGGCGCTGCGCGCGAGGTAATAGAGCTGATTCTGAAGGCGCAGGGACGCTGGGAAGAAGCGGTGCCGCTGGCTTTGGCCTAGCTGCGAGGGACTTGCTCCGCGGTCCCCCGACGCAGCGCGCACATACCAAACGCCACCGCGAGTGGAATGTAGGCGTCTAGCTGGCGCGGTTCCCGAAACTTTCCGAACAGGTATGTAACGGCAAAAAGCGGAACGATCAGGGCTACAGACGCCTTGCGCAAACTGTTGGACGCCGCTCGCCATCCATACACAGTGAGCAACAAGAGCGGTAGCCAGGCCAGCCCGGTGACGCCTATGGCCTCTGGCGCATGCACTGCCTCCCAAAGGTTCGTGAAAATACGAATGTGTACAGAAGACTTCATGGGGACAGCAATGCTGATCCAGGCGCGTGCCAGCAGCCATAGCACGAAGGAAGACCCTACAATCTGGGCCAATTTGCCGATGGACTCCCTTCCGTAGCACACAGCGGCCGCCACAAACAGCAGCAACAGCGTATT
>CAXUCT010000110.1:1300-2039 GCA_964249415.1 uncultured Bryobacteraceae bacterium
CCAACACGGCGAACACGATGTACTGGCGTTTCCATAACGCAATCAGCGCCCCGGTATAGAACAACAAGATGGCCAAATCGTAAAACGTGTAATAGGAGAAGGTGGGCACCAGCAGGAACACAGCCAGAATCTGCCCAAAGTGAGCCTCGCGCGCATCAATGAACTGCGCTGACCACGTTCGCACGAGCAGCATCATGACCAAGATGATGGGCGCCTGCACACACCAATACACCCGCAAGTACGACAACGCCGGTACAGCGGCGTGCAGCCAACGCGCTGGCCAAATAAGCAGCGGCCTGCGCGAAAAAACCTCTAGAGTGTTCGATCCGTTGATCAGAACGCTAAGCCGGTACCAAGGTGCGTCATAGCTCAACTGGCTCAGCAGAAAAAGTGTCATGCCCGCGCACAGCAGTGTCCAGAGCGCTCCTGAAGAGCCTTCCCAAATGGACATCTTTTCGAATTGGCCAAGCCGACCGGCAACAACGGTGAGGGTTGCGCCACAGAACAGGAGCGCCGCATAGCCTTGCAGAAGATGCGGCCAAGCAGCGACGTTCGTGGGTATGAACTGCTCCTGCGCGCCTTTGTCCACTTTTAGGATGGCTCCGATGAGCGCTGGAGAAAAGGAGATCACCAGCAACGCGAGGCCGAGAAGCACCAGAATCACAGCCGCGCTGAGAGTCGATAATTTCATCAGGGCTTAGTATTTGCGCAAACCAAAGACATCCTAGCAGGAGCTCGA
>CAXUCT010000110.1:2049-5474 GCA_964249415.1 uncultured Bryobacteraceae bacterium
ATGTGCGCGAACCCAAGGCGCCGGTCACGCTGATAATGTAAAAGAGGTTTGGGCGGCGAAAAAAAAACCGGCAGCCTTCGAGAGCGAGGCTGCCGGTGCCTAAGCATCACCGGGGGTGGACCGGCGCGTTCCTCCGAACCGAAGCTAGCCCTGGGTAAAATCCTGCATCCCCAGACAGGGCGAATCATGGATTGATCCGCATCCGCTCTCCCAGCTACCGGCTTATGATCGCCTTCACTTGATAACGCACGAACAACTCAAAAAATGGAGCAAGTATTATTACTAGATAATGCGCTCGCTGTGGGCTCCGTCTTTGAGGCGTAGCAATTTAACGCAGCGCAGTTCTGAGTTTCTGAAAGATAACTTCACGAAGCCGGACTACGAACTTCGGTAAAATTAAGCGCAAGCATGTCCGACGGGAATGGCCGAACACGGGACTTTGAGGTTGCGGATCTCGACTCTTCCTCAGTCGATTCCGCGATGCCCGCGCTTTATCACGAGTTGCGCCGCATCGCCCGCGAGTACCTATCCAGGGAGCGCTCTGATCACACCCTTCAGCCCACCGCGCTAGTCCACGAAGCCTACCTACGGCTTGTTCAGCAAAACAAAATTGATTGGTCGTCGCGCGCGCAAGTGCTTGGGATAGCAGCCCGCATGATGCGCCGTATCCTGGTGAACCATGCGGTGGCCCGCAATGCACAAAAGCGCGGCGCTGCTCTGCGCGTGATCACCGACGCGGAGCCCGACGCGGCCGACATGCGTCCGCTTGAGCTGGAAGAACTGGATGCCGCCTTGACTCGCCTGGAAGAGATTGATGCGCGGCAGGCCCAAGTCGTCGAGCTTCGCTTCTTTAGCGGCTTAACCATTGAGGAGACGGCCTCCGTAGTCGGTGTCTCTCCAGAAACCGTTAAGCGCGAATGGCGAACGGCCCGCTTGTGGCTGGCACGGGAACTTGATCGTCAGGCAACGGATGCTTCCTCTGGGTAGACAGGCCTGTATAGGCCTGGCTCTATATAGACCTTGCGTTCATCTCTGCAGTACCCTGAATACCGGAGCTGTATGAACGCGGCGCGCTGGCAGCAGGTCAAGCTCATTCTCGATCAGGCTCTGGATGTCGAATCCGACGAGCGCCACCGCTTTGTAACCGAGATTTGCGCCGGCGACTTTGTACTACGCCACGAAGTGGAAGACCTGCTGGCCTTCAGTCAACGCGCTGAGGATTTGATTTCTGATAACGGCGTCAATGGCGTCCTTCCTTTAGATCCTGATTCCGCCTACGATCCTCCTACCCGTGCCGGCCCTTACCGGATACTCCGGGAAATTGGCCGCGGCGGAATGGGCGTGGTCTGCCTCGCTAAACGTGACGACGGCGAATATGAGCGCTTTGTCGCGCTCAAGCTGATCGCCAGTGGAGTGAATGGCGCGAAGTTCGCCAAGTTTTTCTTGCGCGAACGCCAGATCCTGGCTCAACTCGATCATCCGAATATCGCCCGGCTGCTGGATGGCGGCACCACCGAAACGGGTCAGCCGTACTACGCGATGGAATTCGTCGACGGCGAACCGCTCGACAAATTCTGCCAACGCCCGTCGCTCACTCTACGCGACAAGTTGCAGCTGTTTCTTTCCATCTGCTCTGCTGTCAGCCACGCCCACCGCAATCTCATCATTCACCGCGATCTAAAGCCAAAGAATGTGCTAGTCACCCCAGACCGCGTTCCTAAGCTCCTGGATTTCGGCGTGGCCCGGATTCTCGCCGATCAAGCTCATATCGAGAGGACTACCGCCACCCCCATTACGCCCTATTACGCCAGTCCCGAGCAGATCCGTGGCGAGCCTCTCACCGTTGCGACCGATATCTATTCACTTGGCGTCCTGCTCTACGAAATGCTGAGCGGCCGTTATCCTTACGGAAATCTGCAGGGCACCGCCGCCGCGATTCGCGCCATTCTCGAAGAAGACCCTATTCCCTTGCGGCAGGAAGCCAGTGGCATTCCGGCTGACCTCGAGAACATCGTTATGATGGCTCTTCGCAAAGAACCTGAGCGAAGGTATTCCACTGTAGACGCTCTCGCCAAAGATCTTCGAGACTTCCTGGACGGCTTCCCGGTATTCGCTGCTCCGGACACGTTCTTCTATCGCTTTAGCAAGTTCTCCAAACGCAATCGCTGGGCCGTTGTAGCTGCTACCGTGGCGCTAGTCGGGATGTCCATCTCTGGAGGAATGATCTGGGGGGAAAAGCGTCAAGCCGAGCTGCGCTTCCAACAAGTCCGGCGCTTGGCGCACTCCGTCGTATTTGAACTCGACGACGCGATTCAAGATCTCCCCGGCTCCAGCCGAGCCCGTGAACTGCTGATCACGCGCGGTCTCGAATACCTCAACGCGCTGGCGAAAAATCGCGGACACGATCCCGCTCTCACGCTTGAACTAGCGCAAGCCTACATGAAGATCGGAGCCGCCCAGGGAGACCTTGAACAGGCTAATGCGGGCGATCGTGACGCCGCCTTGGTCAGCTACAACAAGGCGCGCGACCTGCTGCTCGATCTGCGTAAACAGGACCCCAACAATCGCGACGTGAAACGTTCGCTGGCGCTGGTAGATACGGGTCTAGCAGTCCTTTCTCCCCGCGCACTCGCCGGATCCACGCTCGTCGCGCGGCGTGAAGCCGTTTCGCTCTTTGAGGATCTCGCTCGAACCAGCGTCGGCATCCCCGGCTTAAAGGATCGCGCGCTCGCGCATTTCCATTTGGCTATCGCCGACACCGAGCAGGGAAGATTCAAGGAAGCTTTGCCCATCTGGAAGCAGTCGCTCGCCGAATATCAGCGCTTGTTGGAACTGGACGAAAGCTCCGTCGAGGCGCAGCGAAACGTAGCGCTCGCCGAGAAACGCATCGGCAGTGTTTACTACGCGCTGGGTGACTACCCGAACTCCATTTCGCATGACCGCAAGGCAGCCGCCATTGATGAGAAGAGAGTCGCCGCAGATCCTCTCAATCCGACTGCCCGCATGGACTTATCCTTCGATCTGGTGGAACTCGGTTGGTGTCAGCATGAGGTCCGCGACGAGAAGCCCGCCGCCATTACCCTGAATCGCGCGATTGCCCTCCGCCGGCAACTTGCCGCCATAGATCCTCACGACTTCCGCGCTCAATCCGAATTTGAGACGGTACTCCGCATGGCTGGTTTAGCCCGAGCGCAAGCAGGATCTCCGGTGGAAGCACTCGGTTTCGATCAAGAAGCGTCTAACGTCGGAGCGTCTCTTCACGCGCGCGATCCCGGTAACTTAGATGAAAACGTAAACTTCGCTCTCGACTGCTTTGAATTGGGGGAGGTCTATCGCGCGATCGCCTCCAGAGATAGATCACCCTATTCGGAGAACTGGCGCTCAGCGCTGACGAGCTTCGAACCGCCCCGAAATCTGGCGGTCAG
>CAXUCT010000110.1:5484-11599 GCA_964249415.1 uncultured Bryobacteraceae bacterium
GCATCCCTCCATCCGCTTTCGACGATCCTAATGATCGCGAAAAGCTCGCCCATCTCCCGGAAAAGATTGCGGAGTGCCGCCAACATACCACAACGGAACAGGCGATGCGCTGAGCCGGCGCTTAGTTTGAATGCCACGGATCGTAGCTGCCAACGCTCCAAATATAGCCCTCTAAGTCACGGCACGCGAAACCGCGTCCACCGTATGGCTTGTCTTCAATCTCAAGAACATTTTCGGCACCCGCCGCTTTCGCTCGTCCGTACACTTCGTCCGGGTTCGGCACCACCAAGTACGCACTCTGGGTGACGAATCCGCCGGTCTCGTCCGGGTGCTTCAGCAGACGGCTGTACGCGTTGTCTGAACCGGAACCCAGCATAATCATGCCCCCACCTAACGTCAGCTCGGCATGCGCTATCGTGTTATCCGGTCCTTCGTACACGGCATGTCTTTCGAATCCGAAGACACCGCATAACCATTTGATAGCTGCTGGAGCATCGCGATAGTGCAGGCTTGATATCACTGCAGATTGGCGTATTTCGTTGTTGTTTTCAGGCATGCTCACAGCATCTCAAAAAGTTGGCTTTCCGGTCTTGTAGAAATGTGAAGTGCGCCGGGAACTCTGTTTCTAGTCCATGGGCACGTGGTTCAGCCATGGACGGTCGTGCTTAAGATAACTCCCTGGCGAGATGCCGGAGAACTCACGAAACTCGTGCATGCCGACGATCAAAGCTGGCGAATCGAGATACGACTGCGTCGCGCCAGGCGTACGATCCCACTGCCGGATGTGACCGTTTGACAGCTCAATAACGAGTTGAAACGTGCTGCTCGGCAAGCGGCGCTCTTTGGGATGATTCGCTTCATACCCTTCGCAATACCAAAGCATGTGCACATAGGAGTGAAGCGGCGGCGCTGGACGATGTTGCCGGTAAATCATTCGCTACTCGGGGCTCACGAGCGATCCCTCAGCCGCGAGGTGGACTTTGCACCTCGCATTGTCTTAATGAATCTATTTTGCGACGCGCTTACCGGCGATGGCAAGCACTCCCAAGCCGAGCCCCAACAAGCTAATCCCGAGACTCGCGGGCTCAGGAACAGCCGCGGCGTTCGGAACAAAGTCCATGCCGTGAAGGCTCTGGCCGTCGAAAATGGGGGTGATTACACCGGTACCCGGATCAACGCTGCCGAAGATGTTTCCAACGTTTACGAACAACGAAGAGTTGGGGGTCAGGCCGGTTGCCGAAATGGCGTAAACCATGTCAGTGCCCCCATCAGTGATGTAAAAGGTTCCCGAGCTGGCCGTTGCGTACGTACTGTCGTCAGGGCTGTGAATGGCAACTCCTCCAGCGCCGCTTAGTACGACGGAGTTCGCCGTCTGATTTGCCAGACCAGGGTTGCTAATAAAGGTAAGCGCACCATCGTGTTCGCCGGTCAAAATTAACCCGCCGCCAGGGGTAGATTTTAAAGAATCAGGATCGGTTGCGAGAATACCAGCGCCCGTCAGGACAGTGCTATAGGTCACCGGACTGGACGGAGCGGAGCTATTCAGCTTCACTACAACAGCATCGCTGGTTGAGGACGGATTCGTTTGGCTCAGGAATACATTGCTTCCAATGAAGGCCACATCATCGAAGCCGCGCGACGCCGAGACGGACGGATAAGGCGCGCCATAGGTAAAGGTGGAGATAGCCTTAGTAGCCGGATTGATGATGTTCAGTTGAGAGTTCCCATCCTGGTTTTGCAGCGCCCATACTTGCCCGGTGTTCGGATTGTATTTTAAGCCGTCCACATTTCCCTTCATCGAGTAAGTGTTTTGAATGCCGCCAGACATGCTGTATTGAACGATCGTGCTGGATCCTGTGTAGTTGTTTGAAGGCGCGTTATTGCCATACTCGATCCACACTGAGCCGTTGCCGTATGTAACGGAATCGGCCGCGGTGCCCACCCCCGCGCCGCGAGCGAACACAGATGTCGCGAAAGACGCTGCGGTTGCCGGAAGGCGGCTACCGCAAACCAGCGCCATCAGGAAGGCGAACTGACCTAATCGCCAGTTTGTACTTTCTAAATTTTTAAGACTCATGATTATCCTTTGATTCCTCTCAATCAAGAAATAACGGAGCGCGATTACAAGGCGATGAACGTCCCTTCAGAATTGCAGGATAAGCGGGCAAATAACCACCAACTAACATGGGGTCAGTGATGCGTGCCCGTCTGCTTCTCCTCGCCTGTGCCCTTGTCTTCGCGCTCATTTTCCTCATCCGGTACTTTCAGACGGCGAAGCTTCAACCGGGACCTCCGGTCGCCGGCGCCTCCTCACCTGCTGCGCAAGTACCGGCGCCATCAGCCGCGTCGGGTGCAACAAAGTCCGCTGACACTGGCTCAACCAAGGTCTATGCCCACAACCTGCTACTGCGAAAAGGACCGAGCTTTCGGGTGTATGTGCGCTGGCTCAATGGCGAAATGGTGCGTTCCCACCGCAACGTAAATCCCTCGTTTGACGATCCCGATTCGTTCTTTCTTGACATAAAAACCGGTGTTCTTCGCGCCAACATCGGAGATATCGGCAACTTTCTGAACGCAGGCGGAGTGACCAACTCGCCTCTTAAGAACATCACCCTTTCTGGCAACGGAAATCAGATCAAGCTGACCGGAACGTTGCATAAGCTCATATCGCTGCCCATTGAGATGACGGGCACTATTGCTGCTGTCCCAGACAACCGTATCCAGATACATGTCACGAAGCTCAACGTGCTGAAACTTCCCTTCAAAGGACTTCTTGGCGGCCTGCACATCAGCATTGCTGACCTGTTCCATCCCCAGGGCATTCCCGGAATTCAAGTCTCCGGGAACGATATCTTTCTCGATACACAGAAGCTGTTGCCGCCCCCGCATATCCGCGGCCAACTAACCAGCGTGAGCGTTGTGAATCCCGATCTGGAAGAGATTTATGGAAACGCCCAGGAGGACGTATCGCGCGTAGAGCAATGGCGCAACTTTATACGGCTCAGCGATGGCACCCTCGATTTCGGAAAGCTCACCATGCATCACGTTGACCTGATCATGATCGACATTTCGAAAGACGCCTGGTTTGACCTCGATCTCGCGAACTATCAGACTCAGTTGGTGAACGGATACACCCGCATGACCCCTCAGGCAGGCATGCAGATCTTTATGCCGGATTTGCGGGACATTCCGCAGAACAAGACAACGCAAAACATCAGCATCGAGTGGTATAGGAATCGCAACCTGCCGCCCCCGGCCGATGTGACTCCGAAACCGAGGTAAGACGCGAGCTACGCAAGCCGCATGACCGCGCTGGCAATCGGCGTAACGTAGCCGCCCACCTCAATGCCGCCACGTCCCTGCTCTCCGTGAATCTGAATATGCAGGATACTGCGGCGGCCCATTTTGGTCCCTTGTTCACTCAAAAACTGGGCGCCGCCAGCATCAGGGGCAAGCTTGTGGCGCATCATGTAGGCGGCAAGCGGTCCAGTAGCGCTGCCGGTTGCCGGATCTTCGGAGATGCCGTGCTCAGGTGCGAACATCCGCGAGTACGCGCCTGCAGACTCCGGCGCAAACACGAATATGCATAGCGCGGTGGCATGCGTGCCTCTCAGCTTTTTCATTCCGCTGAGGTCCAGCCACCCCCGGTCTACCGCAGCTCGATCCTTCAGGCCGATAAAAATGGTTGGATTTCCTGCGGTTACTAACTGTGGTGCAAAAGGGAGCAGGTCCTCCTTATTCAGACCTAATGCATCAGCGCAGAGCCTATGCTCGAAGGTAGGGCCGAACTCTATCGGGGGCGTCATTAACCAAATGAGCGGTCGTCGGCCGTGTTCCACGCGAACGGGCACTGGACCAATTTTTTCCTCGAGCACGAAGTGTCCGGCATTTTTTGGCACCATGCCCTCATCAAGCAGGACGAAGCTGGTTCCTACCGTAGGATGGCCCGCAAGAAGAACTTCTCGAGTCGGCGTAAAGATGCGTAGGCTTGCGGCATGCTCTGGCTGCGCTGGGGGGAAGACGAAGACCGTTTCGGAAAGATTCAGCTCACGCGCGATCCTCTGCATTATAGCGTCGCCAAGTCCTGACGCTTCGGGGAAGACGGCCAGCGCATTGCCCTCGAAAGGCTCCTCGGTAAACACGTCTACGACTCTATATGCACGTACCTGCTGATCAGCCATGATGCTACGAAGTATACTTAGTTCATTGGCTAATTGTCTACATGAATGTGGAAATGGGATTGCGTGCGATTGCGAATGAGCGGCGCTTACGGATATTGGAATGGTTGAAAACCCCCCGGGAAGAGTTCCCGCCGCAGGTGGATGGCGATCTGGTGAAGGACGGGGTTTGCGGACTTTTGATTGCGCAAAAGCTCGGGGTGAGTCAGCCGACCGCAAGTGAGCATCTCAAGGTCCTTTCCCAAGCCGGTCTCATCGATGGAAAAAGAATCAAGCAATGGACGTTTTACAAGCGGGACGAGAAAGGCATCAAGAAGCTGAGAAAGTTGATTACGGCGAAGCTTTAAATCAAGGGTCCTGCCTATGACGTGAAACTGACAGCCGTGGTATTCCCGCCGCAGATCAGCACACCCACGCGCTCGCCAGACCGCGGTTGATAACGGCGGGATAAGAGTGCGGCAAAGGCAACCGCCCCTCCGGGTTCTGTAACGATTCTGAGCACCTCCCATAATCTGTTTTGTGCCTCGCGAAGCCGATGTTGCCCTGTCCGAGAAGCGTCTCGCGCTGATCGTACGCATGGATGGGCAGAGCCCCGGATTCCGCGAGCCAGCCGTCGCAAGCTGCGAGTGCTTCGGCATAACTTTGCCCCGCAACGATCAGGTTCGCGCCGTACCCCCGAATGCGATCGATCTTTGCGGCTGAAGCGACTGCCGGAACGAAGATTGTTGCTGGAACGTCTATCTTCATGGCCGCATAGGCAACGGCGGCACCATGGTTGCCGCTGGACGCCGCGACAACGCCCGCTCTAGGTATTCTTCGGGTCAATAGGTTTGCAAATGCGCCTCGGGTCTTGAATGAGCCTGCATGCTGAAGCAACTCTAGCTTGAAGATAAGCCGGCCGGCGGGGAAACCAAAGTCTGTGCTGTCTACTTCTACAATGGGCGTGCGGCGAAGGTAAGGCTTTAGTAACTCAGCAGTAGAAATGATTGTGTCGCAGTCAATTGCGGCAGGCCCGTGCACAATCTAATCTTACATAGTCAATTGCCTAAATGTCTACCTAGGCGTTGGTATTGCATTTGGCCTGCGAGACGCGCCGCCCAACGGATCAGTTCGTCTTCCGCGTACGCTTATTTGAACTGCTCGTCGAGTTCTACCTGATAGCCGGCTACAAGCGCGTTGGTTTCATTCGCCATGCCGATAACGGCCATCAATTCGCCAAATATCTCGTCGGTCATGCCCTTCTTGCACGCGGAGGCGGAATGCGAAGCGATGCAGTAGCGGCACTGATTCGCAACGCTGACGGCGATGTAGATCAACTCTTTTGTGAGCGGGTCGAGCGTGCCGGGGCCCATGATGTGCTTGATGCTTTCCCAGGTTCGGCGCAGGGTGGCTGGATCTTTCGCGATCGCTTTCCAAAAGTTGTTGACGGAATCGGTTTTGCGCGTCGCCATGATGTCATCGAAGACGGCGCGCACTTCCGGGCTCGCGTCAGAGTACTCGATCAGGGTGGTTGGCATGGCCCATTATGTCGCGTGGCCTATCAAAATACCGGCAATGAAGACGAGCACGCCGCCGAGGCCAACCTGGAGAGCGGCGCGAATGAGAGGCGTCTGCATATAGTGCTGCCGGATCCAACTGATGGCAGCTAGTTCGACAATCACCACGCAGACCGCGACGGTAGTGGCGACGTGAAAATTCGGAATCATGAAGGGCAGGGTGTGGCCGATGCCGCCGACCGTTGTCATGATGCCGGTGACGGCGCCGCGGGTGATAGGGCTGCCGCGGCCGGTAAGGGAGCCATCGTCGGAAAGAGCTTCGGCGAAGGCCATGGAGATGCCGGCGCCGACCGAAGCCGCGAGGCCGACCAGAAAGGCGTCCCAGCTTTTGTGGGTGGCGAAGGCGGCAGCGAAAAGGGGCGCGAGCGTAGAAACAGATCC
>CAXUCT010000111.1:0-4034 GCA_964249415.1 uncultured Bryobacteraceae bacterium
TCTGCATAAGGTGGGCGTAAGCGGATAAGGAGCGGCCGGCTCGATATTCGGCGAGCGAAACCCAACCTGTAAAGAGCGGCCACACTGTGCCCTGGTGATAGCTGATCGGATCATAGAAAGAGGTTCGATCGCTGATGTCGCGCGTTCCCCAATCGGTAGAGAACTCGCTGGATGCCCAACGGCTGAGCATGGGTCCGGAATGCTGGAGGGAGAGTGATCGATCCCACCAGGCAACCGACGGATAGATGCTTGCTGTGCCGTCGAGCGAGCCATCGGAATTGCGGCTGAAGGCGTAGAAATTTGTGGAGTGATCGAAGTACTCCGATTCGAGATTGCTTGCCATTTCGGCAGCCTTCTTCTTCGCGCCTGCTGCGAGTGTGGCATCGCCCATCCACATGGCGAGATCGGATAGCGCGGCGGCGGATTGCACGTCGAGCGCGGCTAGATAAATTTCCTGATGGGGCATTCCTTGCGGCCACGATTCGACCCATCCCGTGCCTTCGGAGTTGTCGTAGATGCCGTTGTTCGACTGATGTGCGCGCGTGAAGGCGTAGGCTTTGCGGACGGCGTCCCAGTGATTCTTGAGATAGGCGGTGTCGCCGCTAGCGCTTACGTAATCGCGCATTGCCATGACAAGCAGCGGGGTGGAGTCGGCAGAAGCGTAGAAGTAAGGAGTGGATGGCCAATCGAGGGCGTCAGCAGATTGGGAGAACTCATGCATGATCTTTCCGTCGGCGCGTTGGCGATGGAAGAGAAAGTCGAGTGCCCGGCGCGTGAGCGCGAAATCGCCGTAGCTGTTGATGGCGTAAGTGGACCAAAGGGTATCGCGGCCGAAGAACCAGGCGTAACCCGGGCGCGCGGAATCGGCGGATTCATAGTAACCGGCCACCAGACCCGTTTCGTCGTGATATCGCACTTGCGCTTGGTCGATGGCGATCTCGGCCCATTGCAGTGCTTCATTCAAATGATGATCCGGAGTTTCGGCCGTGAGGCGCGTATCGAAAAAATGGGCGTAGTAGTTCGCGGTTTGGCCGTACAACTGAGGGACGAGGGAATTGAGCGTCGTGGCTTGCCCGTAGGGTGCGCTCCCATCCGCCGTCTTCATGAGCAATGGAAAGACGGAGCCGCGATCCCGCTTGGGGTCATAGGAAAGTTTGAGTTCTAGCGGGTAGGTTTGCGGATGCTCTTGATAGGGGACTTGGATGCCTGGCTTGGCGCCCGGTATCGCCACGATTGCCGAGAACCGCGGGTTGTCTGTGTGGAGGATGTAGACGCCGCTTTCGCCTCCCGCGACCCATTCGGCATTGGGTCGACCGAAGTTCGGGGCCGGCCACATGCGCAGCATCTCGGGAGTGAATGAGAATGTCAGGTTCAGTTGACGAAGGGATTCGATTTCGAAGAAGGCGACTACGCCGGTGGCGGATTTTTGTGGGCCTCGGGAAGCGAACATGTGCTGGCGGATGGTGAAGGCGGCATGCGAATAAGTGATGGTGGTCTCGGCGGGAGTGACGCGAATTTCAGCAGCCAAGGAGTTGACGTCAATGGGGACGGGATAGTCTGACAGTTCGGCGCGAAGACGGAAATTGCTCAGCACTTTGACGGGCCACAGCCAGGCCTCGAAGGCGCCGTTCTGGCGGCCGAAGATTGCCCCGTCTTCTCCTGCTACGGTGAACGGGAGGCGCGGCACGCAGGGGGCGACGATTTCGAGATTGCTGGTTCTGCTTGAGAAACTAGGAAGAGGAGCAAACTCGGCAGCTAAAGCGGTTGTCGCAAACAGCGCAGTAAACAGGATGCACTTCTTCATGACACATCGGTATTAAGTTGCATAACTTAGCGTATTGTTATTGCGGGTACCGCTCCCTCACACGGTCGCGGCTCAGTAACTTTTCACAATTAAGTACTAGCCCCGATCTTGTATCTTGTCAGATATCAGGTCGGCATGTGGCATCGAAGCGTTCTCCCATTTTGGCTGCTGATGTTGGCTGCGTCGCTGGGCGCGGCGCCGGTTACTTTCAATAAGGATATTGCGCCGGTCGTTTTCGCGCACTGCGCAGGGTGTCATCATCCGGGCGGCATTGGGCCGGTCTCGGTTCTGACATATCAAGATGTGCGAAAGCACGGGTCGCAGATTGCAGCGGTTACGCAGCGGCGGTATATGCCACCGTGGCCGCCCGAGCCGGGGCATGGCGATTTTGCAGATGACCGCAGATTGAGCGATACGCAGATCCACCTGATTGCGCAATGGTTGAAAGAGGGCGCACAGGAGGGCAGCCCGGCGGATTTGCCGGCTGTTCCAAACTTCAGCAGCGGTTGGCAGATGGGGCGTCCGGATTTGATTCTGCGCATGCCGAAGCCGTTCGTGATGGAGGCCAGCGGCGGCGATGTTTTTCGCAATTTTATTCTGACGACGGGCCTTCGGGAAACGCGGTATGTTCGGGCAGCGGAACTGCGGCTGGATAACACGCGCGTGGTGCATCACGCAAATATTGTGCTAGATCGGACGGCCTCGCTGCGGAAACGTGACGGGCAGGATGGGCGGCCCGGCTTCGCGGGCATGGATGTGATTACGGAGGCTGCTGCGAACGATTTCGATCCGGATTCGCACTTCCTTTTCTGGAAGCCGGGGAGCACTTTGCGCCCAGAACCGGAGGATATGAGTTGGAGACTCGATCCTGGTACCGACCTGGTTGTGAACCTGCATCTTCAGCCGACTGGGAAGGGAGAGACTGTGGAGGCCGAGGTTGGCCTTTATTTCGCGGCTAAACCGCCGACGCGGTTTCCGATCCTGGTGCAGCTGGAGCGCGATGGTGCGATAGATATTCCGGCGGGCGCCCGCAGCTTTGCGGTTACAGATAAGCTGACGCTACCGGTGGATGTAGAGGTATTGGCGATCTATCCGCATGCGCATTATCTGGGCAAATTGATGGAGGCTTGGGCTACGCTGCCTGACGGGCGCCGGCAGTGGCTGGTTCGAATTCCAGATTGGGATCTGAACTGGCAGGCGATTTACGAATATAAGCAGCCGGTATCGCTTCCCAAGGGCACGGTGGTGGAGATGCGAATTGTTTACGATAACTCGGCTTCGAATCCGCGCAATCCTAACGATCCGCCGAAGCGCGTGAGAGCGGGCGACCGGAGCCGGGATGAGATGGGACATGTATGGCTGCAACTGCTGCCGGAAGCGAAAGACGAACAGGGCGCGCGAGTTCTTATTCAGGAAGCGGTGATGCGACGAAGGCTGGAGAAGTATCCGGCGGACTTTTTGGCGCACTATAATTTGGGCTCGGTGCTGCAGATGCGGGGACAATATGCGGCGGCGATTTTGTGCTATCGGGATGCTTTGAAAGTAGAGCCCGCGAATGTTACGGCGCAAAATAGTTTGGCGAGCGCGCTTATGATGGATGAGCGCATTCCGGAAGCCATTGGAGAGTTGCGGGAGACGCTGCGCCTGGACCCAACTTATCTGAATGCCAGGTACAATCTAGCTCGCGCGTTGGCGGCCTCGGGTGAGCTAAATGGGGCGGAGAGTGAATTCATTTCTTTCCTGAAGCAGAGACCAGATGATGCTGGGGCGCAAGCTGGTCTGGGTTCGGTCTACTTCCTGGAGCACCGTGTTCAGGAGGCAGTACCGCACTTCCGCGAAGCTGCGCGGTTGAACCCCGCAGATGCCGATGTAGAGGCGAATCTGGGGACGGTGCTGGCGATGACGGGCGACACGGCCGGGGCGGTGGAGGCTTTTGAAGCGGCTCTGCGGATCGATCCGAAGCATGAGGCGGCGCGCGCGAATCTGGCGCGGGCGAAAGCGCAAATTGCGGTTGGGCATTAGAGGATGGTGAAAGAGGGCGGAGGCCGCTTGCTTGGGCGCGCGGCTCGGAAGTTCGCTCGAGCCGCGGTTTTGAGCTGGTTGTTCAGCGCGGCTACCGCAAGTGCGCAGACGCATCCTTGCTTGCGTTGCCATCGGCAGGAGGTGGAGCGGTTCGGTAACTCCGCCATGGGCAGGTCAGTAGCGGTACCGGGAAACGATCCGGCTGGTG
>CAXUCT010000111.1:4044-11586 GCA_964249415.1 uncultured Bryobacteraceae bacterium
GGAAAAACGGCGTCATGCGTCACCGGATTGAGGAGCACGAGTTGTCGGCCGATTACCCGATTGCGTATTCGATCGGCGCGGGCAAGGTGGGCAGAAGCTATCTCATCGAATTGGGCGGACACTTGTTTCAGTCACCCGCCGCGTACTACACGGCGCATGGGGAGTGGAACGCTTCGCCAGGGTACGAAAGATCGCAAGTTCTCGATTTTTCACGGGCTATCACGTCTGATTGCCTGGCATGTCATACCGGCGCAGTGAAGCAGAGGGACGGCAAAGTGGAACTTACTGCCATTACTTGTGAGCGATGCCATGGGCCGACGGAACACCACTTGCGGAATCCAGTGCCGGGATCGATTGCCAATCCGGCCAAGCTCCACGTACGGGAGCGAGACAGCGTTTGCGAGCAGTGCCACTTAGAGGGCGCCAGCGTAGTTCTGAATCCGGGCAAAGACTGGTGGGATTTTCATGCCGGCGAGGTGCTTGAGAAAGTAGAGACGCATTACGTGTATCGCAACGTGAAAGACCAGCCCACCTCGATTGCAGCGGTGAGCCAAGCGGAGCAACTTTCATTGAGCGCCTGCTTACGGGGGAGTGCAGGAAAGTTGTGGTGCGGTACTTGCCACGATCCGCACGGGGTTCCTGCGGTTAGCCGCAAAGCGGAGATGAGGCAGATCTGCCAATCGTGCCATTCGGCGGCTCAGCTTGCGTCGACGCATCAGCCTGAGCAGCAGGACTGTGTCTCCTGCCACATGCCATCCCGTAAGGCAGTGGATGTTGCGCACGCGGCCGTGACCGATCATCGCATCAGCAAACGGCCGGGTAGCGTGATGGAGGAGACACCTGGACGATCCATGGTGGCCTGGCATGATGCATTGCCGGAATACGCCGAGCGCGATTTGGGTCTGGCCTTCTTCAATACGGCAAGACGAGAGCAATCCATAGAAGACTTTCAGCAGTCGTTCACGCTGCTGTCCAAGTTGCCTGCGGCGCAAGAAGATGGCGCGGTGTCGGCGGCAAAAGGCTACATGTTGCTGGGCAGCGGCCATACGCAAGCGGCTTTAGAATGCTTCCAGCGGGCTGTAAAAGCCAGTCCGGAGAGTGGGGAGTACCTATTGGACTTAGGCGTGGCGGAAAATGCCGCTGGAGATAGGGAAGCCGCGATTGGATCGTTTCGCAGCAGCATTGGGAAGATTCCTTACGATTACCGGCCGTACCAAGCTCTGGCGCAACTCTATACCCGCGTGGGCAAAGCAGACAATGCGCGATTGGTAGTGGGTGAGTTCTTACGTTTAGTGCCTGAAAGTCTCACTATGCGCTTGCCGGAACCATTCCAGAAACCGTAGGAGTGGCGTAGAACCCCTTCCAACTTTTGGATTAATAAAAACCATTTACTTTTTGTAGCTCATCCCAAGATTTTCGAATAGAATATGACAGGTGCGTGAGTAGACCTAGCCTGTCTAAGCGGACGGGAATGGGTGAGTAGCTTCCAAGGAGAAGAATATGGTCTTTCTAAGTAGGGGATATCTTAAATACCTCGTTGCATGCGTGCTGCTCTTTGCTCTTTCGGGCAGGGTAGAGGCGCAGCTCGTTTTTGGCAGTATCATTGGAACCGTCACGGATCCTGCTGGTGCCGCTGTCAATAATGCGAAGGTCACCATTACCGACGTAACCAAGAATACGTCGTCAGAAGTGATGACGAACGAGTCCGGGCAGTATACAAAGGGTCAGTTGATTCCGGACACGTATAAGGTCACCATTGAGGCGCCTGGCTTTTCCAAAGTTGCTTCCAACGAACTGGTGGTTCAGGTAGACCAAGCGACGCAGTTCAACGCTGCGATGACGGTCGGGAACGTGAATCAGACGGTTGAGGTGACTGCGGCTGCTCCGCTGCTGCAGACGGATCGCGCTGATGTGGCACAGACGTTTACCGCTAAAGAGATCTCACAGCTTCCCAGCATTGGGCGTAATCTTCAGGCGTTTGAGCTTTTGAATCCAGGCACGGCGCAGCAGCCGTGGCAGCATGCCTCGGATGAAGATCCGCAAGGCAGTATTCAAACAGTAGTCAACGGCCAATTGTTCGACAGCACCGGTTATTATCTGGACGGCACCATCAACCAGGACCCCATTCTGGGCATCATTGTCATCAATCCGACGTTCGATTCGGTGAACGAGGTAAAGCAGGCTAACCAGGACTATGACGCCGAATTTGGGTACACGGGCGGCGGCATTTTGACGTACTCCACGAAATCGGGGACGAACCAGTTCCATGGAGATGCTTTCGACTACATCCAAGTCAACACCCCTGGTTTTCAGGATTTCGCTCGCAACCCGTTTAGCGAGAACACGGCAGCAGGCGTGCCGACAACGCACGAAAATCAGTTTGGTGGATCCATCAGCGGAAAAATCATCAAAGACAAGCTCTTCTTTTTCGGCGATGCGCAGCTGACCCGCAGGCTTGAGGGCGGCTCGCTTCTTACCACCGTTCCTTCTCTTCTGAATCGGACTGGGAATTTCAGCGATTGGCTGGCCGTCAATCCAAACAACATAATTTACGATCCGACGACCGGGAATCCGACGACCGGTGTTGGACGCACTCCCTATTTGAACAACACAATCCCCGCGGCTCAGCTTAGTAAACAGGCGTTGAACCTGCTTCAGTACTTCCCGCTTCCGAATGTTGCCGGCAGTGTGGTGAACGGGGTGGTGGCTCCTTATAACAACTACGAGAATAGCGGCACTTTAAACGTCGACGGAAACCAATGGAACACGCGCTTTGATTACGTAGCTAACGAGAAGAACACGTTCTTCGGCCGTTATAGTTACGCGACGTTTACAGAGCAAGCTCCGGGGGTGTTTGGCACCATCGCAGGTGGTCAAGCGTTTAATAACGCCAATTACGCCGGCAACTCTTCCGCGTTTAACGAAAGCATTGCGGGCGGGTGGACGCATACGGTGAACCCTACACTCATTAACGAGTTGCGTTTCGGATACATGCGTTACCACGTGACTGACGTGCCGAACGGCTATGGCACTCAGCCGGCCACGGCAGCCGGAATACCGGGAGAGAACCTCGACAACACCTATACCTCTGGACTGCCGTATTTCGAAATAGACAATCCTGGCGCGGCAGCGGGTACTGCGGGTAGCACCACAACCAGCATCGGTTACGCTCTAGGAAACAACACGCATTGCAACTGCCCGCTGGACGAATTGGAGAGACAATATCAGTTCGTTGACAACATCAGCAAGAATGCGGGAAATCACAACTTTAAGTTTGGCGCAGATGTTCGTTATGCGCTGAATCTGCGCGTACCTAGCGATAATCATCGTGCGGGCCAAAATTACTTTAACGGAAGCTATACCGGCGATGTCGCGGCCGGGGCAACTTCACCAACCGGGGGTATCGGCTTAGCGACCTTCCTCTTGGGAGACGTTACGACTTTCAATCGTTATGTGAGTTCGAGCACCAACGCGCAAGAGCGCCAAAAGCGCTTGTTCTGGTATGGACAGGATGAATGGCACGTCAACTCGAAGCTGACGTTCACTTATGGTTTACGTTGGGAAATGGTGTTCCCGGAGACCGTAAATGAGCAAGGCAATGGTGCGGAGCTAAATGTTAATACGGGCAACATGGAAGTCTTCGGTATTGGATTAGTTTCCAACCACGGCTACCAAAACATGAACTGGCACAATTTTGCGCCTCGCGTTGGTCTTGCTTATCAACTTACGCCGAAGACTGTTATACGGGCCGGCTATGGTTGGACTTACAGCCTAGGGACCTTCGGCAATAACTTCGGTCACAACGTGACGCAAAATCCACCCGTTCTGTTGAACCAAACGTTACAACAGAATCAGCCGAACGCATCGGGAGGCTGTCCGACTACCTTCTGCGATGTGTTTAACCTCGCGCAAGGTCCCCAAGCGCCCAACTTAGCGCCTTACCAACCAAACGCGTACGGAGTTTATAAGTGGCCTGGATCGGGCGTGGCGGCATTTACTCGGCCGGGGACTCTCACGCTGCCAACCGTGTACGTTTATAACTTCACGGTTCAGCGGCAGGTCACGACCAAGATCTCCGTTTCAGGTGGCTACGTAGGTAATTCCGGGCGCCATTCCATTCTGGGTACCGATGAAAACTTCAACATCAACCAGCCTTACTTTGTCCCAGGCGTGAGTTCGTCCTCACCCAGCCTATTCCCGTTTGCGGGCCTTTACGGACCTAGATATAACTATGGTTGGACCGCAGCAGTAAATGATTTCTGCAACTGCGCTAACAACCAGTACAACTCTTTCCAAGGGATATTCACGATAAGAGACCTTGCGGGCCTAAGTATGAATGGCAATTACACGTACCAGGTGGCACAAGGAGATGGCAACACCGGCAATGGCGGGAATGGCGCATTCGACGCGTACGCGTTCCTCTACGACCGCGCACTCGGCTATGGGAACAGTCCCTTCTTACCGCACCAGCAATTTGTATTTGCACCTACTTACTCGATCCCGTTTGGTCGAGGACGCAAGTTCGGTGGAAATACAAATCGATTAGTAGACGCCGTTCTCGGGGGGTGGAATATCAGCAGCATCACGACGTTCTACTCGGGATTTCCATTCCAGCCATCGATCGAGAACTATGGATCCGATGGCAACGGGGGGACCATTAGCGGCCCCTATAATGGTCCTAATAATCGTCCGAACGTTGGGACGGGTAGCCCATACTCATCCGTTCAGAACCGCAATCAATGGATCGTTGGAATCGGCAGCAGTGCGTACACGCTGCCAGCCGTTAACACCTTCGGTAACTATCCCATTAACTCGTTGTACGGTCCAATCTTTATCAATGAGGACGCTTCGCTGATGAAAGTTTTCTCCTTGACGGAGCGCTTGAAATTCACCCTTCGGGTTGATACTACTAATACCTTCAATCACACCAATCTTGGATTGCCGAATCCCGACATCCAGAGCGGCAGCGTCGGTCAGATCACTAGCACTGCCCAGGGTGGCAATTACAACATGCGCCGGATTCAGTATTCGGGCAGCATTAACTTCTAGCCAAACCTTACGTAAGAATGGAAAAGGCCGGAGAGCAAAGCTCTTCCGGCCTTTCTACATTTGGGAGGCGGTTAATGTGTAGAGGGTGCGAGAGGCTTCGGCACGGTTCCGCCACGCATGCCTTGTTCGAGTGAATCGGAAAGCTGCGCGTCTTTGGCGCGGATGAGTCGGGTACCGGTTCGGAAGGCTTCCTCGCTGCCTTGTTTGTCGCCCTTGATTCTGAGGATTTGGCCGAGTGTGTTGTAGGGGCCTGGAGTTGTCGGATCTAAGCGAATGGCTTCTTTCAATTCAATGATCGCGGCATCGGGATCGCCGCTTTGCTTCAGGGCAATGCCCAGCATGTAATGAGCTTCCGCGTACTCCGGACGAATGGCGATGGCTGCACGCATCTGCTCAATCGTCGCAGCGAAGTTTCCGAGCTGCCAATCTGTGATCCCGAGGATGTAGCGGGCCTCCGCGACTGTTGGATCTAAGCGAATGGCTTCCTCAAATTCTTTCTGCGCTTCGTCGATGTGATCTTGCATCTTGAGAGCAATACCGAGATCGTAGTGGGCGGCCACTGAATTGGAGTCGTTCTTCAGCGCGCTTTTGAACGCTTCCGCAGCTTGCACAAAGTCGCCCTTCTTCAGGTATGCGTACCCGAGGTTCACGCGCACGGTGGAGTTAGAGGAATCGTGAGCGAGAATGCTTTCGAATTGCTTGATGGCCGGGTCAGGCTGCCGGGTCTCGATCAGCATGTAGCCGTAATCGTTTCGGTTCCCATCACTAGGGTCGAGGGCGACTGCCTTGCCATATGCTTCGACAGCGGCCGCCAAGTCATGCGTCTGTTGGAGAGCATGGCCGAGTGCATTCCAGGCTCGAGCATTGGAGGCGTTTAGAGAAACGGCGCGCTTGAGAGTTGCAGCGGCTTGTTCGGGCTCGGCGGCATCAAGTTGAGCGGAGCCTAAGCGGAAAGCGTAATCAAAAGTACCTGGGTCGAGCCGGGTGGCCTCCTCTAGTTGCGACAGGCAGCGGTCTAGATTTTTAGCGAGACACGAGGCGACACCAAGGTGGTAGTGAGCCGGCGCGTAGCGTGAGTCTAAAGCAAGCGCTTTTTCAAAATGGCCGATAGCGTTGTTGTTGTGGCCCAGAACCGCGAAGAGAAAGCCGATTTTATCCTCCGAGGGAGCGGAAGCCGAGGGGGATGCAGCGGCTTGGGCGAGCACCGCAAGGGCTTGATCGGTGAGTCCGCTGCGGATGAGTTGCTCGGCGCGGCTGGTGAGCTCCAGTTGAGTTTCAGCGAGAGCTTGGGCGGTCAGAGTACACGTTAGGAGACCGGTGAGGAGAGGCTTCAATCAACCGTCATTATATGTGGCGGCTTGGCTTGCAGCTATTACGCCGCGAGTGCCGGGATGCAAAATTCGTGTTGCCCTAATAAGGGGACTCTCCGCGCGTTTGCAAGTGAATTCCGCGCAGGTAGTCCTTACCGGTATCGCCGGTCAGGGTTACGTTCATGGACTTAAGTTCCTTATTCATCCGGGCAGTGCGTTACTGTATTCTTCCGCCCGCGAAGCAGATCCAGTTTCCGTCTGGATCCAGCACAACAAACGAGGAGGCTCCCCAGGGCTCTTTCCTCAACGGGTGAACAAAGTCGACTCCAACGGCTTTGTATTCGGCGAAAAGATCCTTCACGTTAGTGACGTCAACAAAGGCCGATAACAGGTCATCCTCACGTTCGCGAACGCCGGGGGCGAAGACTGGCTCGTGGACAAACCGGAGGTGGAGCCGGGCAGTGTCTCGACTCACGGAGCCGTAGAACGGCGGATTGCCGTGTAGAAAATCAATGGCGAAGCCGAGGCTATCACGAAAGAACGCAGCCGAAGTCTGTACATTCGCAACGAACAGTACGGGAACGGCTCCCTTGAGCACGGGGCCGGGCCGACCGACAGCCTGGTCCTGCTTTGACACAGTGGAAAGTCCGGCTTTGAGTGCCGCCCAACTCGCATACCCGGCTTCCAACGCGATGATCTCCTGTGCTTCGCTGAGCGGGAACCTTAACGCCAGCGCCTCCAAATCAGTCAAGTTCCGGTAGCGAGGGAGCGCCCTGATCCGCCCGCCGACGGAATAGTTGCCTGCACGATGCCAACCGACCAGCAGCTTAGCCTGTTTCTTGAGATTGTCGAAGTTGAACATACACACCTCCAGTGGATTCCTGTAGGCGGGCTTTGCCCTTTCGGCGACGAAGGCACCGGTGCGCCCTACTGTGTACTCCCCAATCATGAAATCCCACGTGAGGTGGTGTCAAGGTGGAGGATCCAGGCAATAGGATCGGCCGGGGCTTCTAACGACCGGACAGTTCCATATGGGCGAGTGCTATGGCCGCTTCCGCCTCATGCGTGGAAAAAGCAAAAGTCCCGGACCTGTTGCTGAAGAAGCAGGGTCCGGGACTTTGATGGAATTGCTGTTTACTGGATCTGGATGCCGTTGATCATGGGCTGATTGACAGAGCCGTTG
>CAXUCT010000112.1:0-5924 GCA_964249415.1 uncultured Bryobacteraceae bacterium
TGACCTTATTGCCTGAATTGTCTCCAGGAGTGAGTTAAGCAACTCGATAAGCCTTTCGAGCGCTGCTTGAACGACTTGTTTCAAAGGTTCCTGTTTTCGAATGGTGTCATGCCAGTTTTTCTGGCGGCGCTAAATCGTGTCGGGGGAATACCCCGTCAACTGGCGGTACGGCTAGGGCGTAAGATGCTCGCCCGAGCGTTCGCGGAACTCGGCTCCGCTTCCCGGACCTTAGATGAAGTTTCGAAGTCGCTTGAAAACCAGTTTTTAGGGTTTCAGCAGATTCTTTCAGAGCTAGCCCACGCTTCGGGCGATCTGCTGGACCACGGCCAACAAGTTGTAAACATGGCCAGTGGTCGCGACACGGGCGCGCTCTCTTTCGACAGCATCATCACGCTGCTCCAGAGCCCACTCGAATTCCTGGCAGCTGCCCATAGCGGCCTCCGGGAACTTGCCGTAGAACTGCGCGGTAGCCTCACGCTGATTAGCCGGCTGCTTGATGTGGAGCGTGATTTAGATGCAACCGTGGCCCCCTTGCGCAGTACGCAGATCATGTTCCGGATTCAAGCCGCGGTGCTGCCGGCTGATTTCCGCCAAGCTTTTGAAGTGGTCACCGGCGAACTGGGCGCTTTGCAACGGGAAATTCAGTCCGCCTTTTCCGAACACGTTCACGTGCTTGAGGGACTCCGTAGGCAGCTGGAGGATGTGGTCGCAGCGCTTGACGACCAGATTGCTACGGAGGGCGACAAGATCGCTGCCAAGCGTGAAGGCTTCGCCCGATTCCTGGAGGAGCTGTCGGAGGAAATACGCACCAACGCCGAGCGCGAGGTAGAACTCACGCTGGCGAGCAAAGCGCTGAAGGCCAAGGTCAACAGCGGCATCGTCGCGTTACAGACCCAGGATATGGTCTCGCAGCAACTAGCCCACGCGCGCGATGGCCTGCTCGATTTGTTTGGGGCCATTGAAGACCGTGCCTTCGAGTCAAAAGGCGGGTTCCGGCTCATCTCGGCCCTGGTGCGGGTGGAGATAAATCAGTTGGGCGCGGTGAACTCTGAACTCGGCGACTGCGACCGCTCGCTTCAGGCCATCTTCGCGGGCATCAGCGATCTGCTCGAGACACTGAATTCCGACAGCCTGTTGTTGAAAGGGTTCTCCGAGATTACTACCTCCGCAAGCGGCACGATCCAGGTACTGCTCGACAGCTTCGCCGAGGTCGGCGAGATGATCTCGACCACGCTGGCTATGACGGATCTGGCCGAGAGGTCGATTGAGCCGATTGGAACCGCGATGGGCCGCATGACGGACGCGGTCGAGCAGGTGGCGCATCAGATGCATCTGATTGCGTTGAATGCGCAAATCCAGGCCATCCAGATGGGTGAGCGCACCGGATTGGATGTGCTGGCCGGGCACACAGCCGGCATTTCGCAAAAAATCACCAAGCTAGGCGCTGAAGTGGGCGCGAGCGTCACGGAAGTAGCCTCAGCGATAGCTGCGCACGGGGAAAAGCTTCGCCGCTTGCGCGAAGACGGCCGGCGCGAGAGAGCTCGCCTCGAATCCCACGGCGGCGAGCAGGAGCGAGAGCTGCACAACTTTCGCGACCAAACGCTGGATGAGCTTACCGACACGATTGATGCGCTGGACAAGGCGCGCCAGCTCGGCGTTCAGATTCGTGCCGCTCTCCAGTTTGATCCGGCCATTGCGGCCGTGGAAGGCATTCGGCAGCAGCTTGAAGGCGTGCACGCACAAAGCGAATCTCTCCAAAAAATCCTGACGTCTGAGTACACCGCCTCGGTCGATCTGTCTCACCTCGAAAAGAGATACACCATGGCGTCGGAGCGCCGGGCCCATTCCGCCGCGCTTGCCGGGACCACGCCTCCCAGGACGTCCGTAGACACGCCGGTAAACACGGTTCTAGCCAATGAGCCCGAACTCTGGGGAGAGGACCTGCCGGCCGCTCCAGCGCCTGAGCCCGCGCCCGATCTGGTCACGACTTCCACCGGCGAATTTGGCGACGGAGTGGAGCTTTTCTAAATGGGCTGTCCCGGAATTTCGAATCCCACATAAAGCAAGGAACACAAAATGCCGAAGACTATTTTGACCGTCGATGACGCGGCGACAATGCGTAAACTGATTGCGTTCACCTTGGGAGGCGTGGGACACAAGGTCGTGGAGGCCGAGGATGGCCCACCGGCGCTCGCGCTCCTGGAGAAGACACCCGTCGATCTCATCATCTCCGACCTGAATATGCCGCAGATGAACGGAATCGAACTCACGCGCCGCATACGAATGCTTCCGCAATGCGCTACCACGCCTATCCTGATGGTGACCACCGAATCGGAGAGCGGCACCAAGACGCAGGCCAAACAGGCGGGCGCCACGGGCTGGATTGTGAAGCCTTTCGAACCCGCGCAACTGCTCGCTGTGGTGGGGCGGGTGTTGGGCAGCTAGCTGCCCCTTCCGGAGCCACGCACGCATGAACGAAGACATTCAGAAGCAGTTGATCCAGGACCTGGTGGTGGAGAGCACCGAAGGCCTGGATCAATTTGATCGTGACTTGCTCTCGCTTGAGAACAAAGAAGGCGATGAGGAGACACTCCATCGCATTTTCCGAACCATTCACACCATCAAGGGTTCCAGCGGCTGCCTGGGATTGCGCCGCATCGAGCGCGTAGCCCATACAGGCGAAAACTTGCTGAGCCTGCTCCGCGACGGCCGGCTTGTGCCGAGCCCGCCACTAATCAACAGCCTTTTTCGCTATTCGGACGCCCTGCGCCAGATGTTTACGCATCTCAGCGCCTCGAGCGTGGAGCCCGATGACGATCACTCTTCGCTGCTGGCCGATCTGAATGCGCTTCAAGTCGCCTCGGCGGGCGCTGAAGCCCACATGCAGGCAGGCTCAAGCGGCCTGTTTGAGGATGAAGAGGCTCCTTTTGAAGCGCCTTCGTCCGCGCCCCTTCCCGGTCTGAGTTCTGCGCACGTTGATCCGGAATCGCAGCGCGCCCCTGAGGACCTGTCTCATGCGCCGCCTGCAGCACCACCTTCACTGCCTTCCGCGGCCGCGCCGGTTGTCGCGGCTGCCCCGTCCGCTGACAGAGCGCCAGCAGCCGGTTCACCGGCCGCATCCGCTTCCGACGCCGCCATTCGCGTCGATGTGGGCCAGCTCGATATCTTGATGGATCTTGTCGGTGAACTGGTGCTGGCGCGCAACCAAATTGTGCAATACGCCGGCGATTTGCGCGAACCCGTGTTGCTGAATTCCACACAGCGCTTGAGCATCATCACCAGCAAGCTGCAGGAAAACGTCATGAAAACGCGCATGCAGCCCATCGGGAACGTGTGGGGGAAGTTTCCGCGGGTGGTGCGTGATCTGTCGGTGGAACTAGGCAAGCGTGTCTCGCTCCTTATGGAAGGGAGCGAGACCGAGATGGACCGCACCATTCTCGAAGCGATCAAGGATCCGCTCACCCACGTCATACGTAACGCGATCGACCACGGTTTAGAAACACCCGACCGGCGTATGGCCGCCGGGAAAGCAGCAGAAGGCCAGCTCAAGATGCGCGCCTTTCACGAAGGCGGCCAAGTCATCATCGAAATCTCCGACGACGGCTCCGGAATTGATCGCGACCGTGTCACTAGAAAAGCCGTCGATCGTGGTCTGATCGGCGGTGAGCAGGCGGCTCGCCTTACGGATCGGGAAGTATTCTCGCTCATCTTCCTTCCGGGCTTCTCTACCGCGGAACAGGTCACCAGCATCTCCGGCCGGGGGGTTGGGATGGACGTGGTAAAGAAAAACATCGAGCGCATTGGCGGCACGGTGGACGTCGAAAGCGAACGCGGACGTTCTACCACCATTCGCATTCGCATACCGTTGACGCTCGCCATCATCCCGGCCTTAATCGTGCGCTGCGCCGGAAACCGTTACGCCATCCCCCAGGCCAGCCTTGTCGAGCTGGTTCGCATCGACGCCGACCAGGCCACGAAGGCTGTGGAGTACGTCGGGGGCTACCCGGTATACCGGCTCCGCGGCAACCTCCTGCCGCTCGTTGACTTGCGTGACCAGTTGCAGCTTGAGTCCCGCGCTTCGGCGGTGAGCGAGTCCATTTTCCTTCTGGTATTGCAAGCCGAGGGGCGTCAGTTTGGGCTGGTGGTCGATAGCATTCTTGATACCGAAGAGATCGTCGTCAAGCCGCTCGGAAAAGAGCTCAAGAAGGTTACTACCTACGCGGGCGCAACAATCATGGGAGATGGACGCGTCGCGCTCATCCTCGACATCATTGGTATTGCGCGGCGGGCCAAACTGCTTGAAGAAGGCACTGGCCGTTCGCTGGACGCCGGTAAAACGGACGCCGCGGCCCGTCATTCCCAGGATCGCCAGACCCTGCTCTTAATCAGCATAGACGCGGGGCGGCAAGCCGCCATCCCGCTCTCTTCGGTCTCGCGTCTCGAGGAGTTTGCACGCTCGGCAGTCGAATTCGCCGGTAACTCCGAAGTGGTCCAGTACCGCGGCGAAATCATGCCGCTACTGCCGCTCGACCGCTTGCTGAACGGAGCCGTCGCGGCCACTCCGGCAACAGATGATCCACTCAAAGTGGTGGTCTATTCCCTTGAGGGCCGCAGCTTCGGGCTGGTAGTCGACCGCATTCTCGACATCGTGAGTTACGAGGTTGCGCTCCAGCGTTGCCGCAACCGCCCGGGATTGCTTGGTTCGGCGGTGGTGCTCGACCGCGTAACGGATTTCATCGACATTCCGGCACTGATCGCGCGCTCCGGTGTCGCCGATTTTGACAGCCTTCACATTTGCGCGAGCGCTGCTGGTGGCCTTACAGCGCCCGCCAGCCATCCCTCACCAACCTACGGAGCCACGGAGGAGTGCTACGCATGAGCGGCCGTCAACAGTTCTGTACTTTCTTTCTGGATGAACGCATGTTCGGTATCGACGTGCTCAAAATTCAGGAAGTCATTCGCTACCAGGAGACAACGGAAGTTCCGCTCGCGCCGGCTGTCGTGCGCGGTCTGTTGAATCTCCGCGGCAGCATCGTCTCTACCATCGATCTTCGCCGCCGCTTCGATATGCCCGATCTCCAAAGCGAAGCGTTGCCCACCAATGTCGTCACACAGACCACCACTGGGCTGACCAGCTTGCTGGTGGACCGAATCGGAGAAGTGGTCGAGGTCGACAGCAACGACTTTGAATTTCCGCCAGACACCCTGCAGGGAGAAGCACGCTATCTCATTGAAGGGGTCTATAAGCTGCCATCCGGGCTGCTGTTGATCCTAAATGTGGAGCGAGTCATGGAACTTGACCCCGTTCTCAAATGAATTGGGACAGCTACCGTGGTGTCCCACCGATTTCAGCCGAATAGATTATTAGCCGAGAGATTACAGGAGAAGCATTTCGTCATGCCGTCAGCAGTTGAACAAGAACCCGGAGTCCACCACGAGCAGGAGACGCCAGTCGCCGAAAGCGGACGCAAGCGCCGTGAGAGCAAGCCGCCGGCACAGCGCACCGGGAAAGAGCAGGATCCAAAGGGTGCGCTCGCCGAATCGAACGCTAATACGCGTGCTGTCATCGACGTTATGCTGGCATTGAGTAAGGCGCGCACGGTCGACGACGCCATCAAAGCGGCGCTTGATACCATTCGCGCTGATTTCGGTTGGGCGTATGGATCCTTTTGGGCCTTAGATGAAAACACCAAGGCGCTAGGCTTTAAAGTCGAATCCGGAACCGTCACTCAGGAGTTCCGCGACGTGACTCTCAAAGCGACTTTCCAGGAGGGAGTCGGTTTGAGCGGACGCGCTTGGCGTAATCGCGATCTCTACTTCTCGCCCGATATTGGTCAAATGACCGACTGCTGCCGCGCCCCTATTGCTCAACGTGCGGGCGTCAAGAGCGGTGTCGCCGTCCCGATCATCGCCGAGGGTAAGGT
>CAXUCT010000112.1:5934-11532 GCA_964249415.1 uncultured Bryobacteraceae bacterium
TCGCCGAGGGTAAGGACCTCGGCACCATGGAGTTCTTCTCCCTTGAAACCCTGTCATTGTCGGAGGAGCGGACGAGCGTCCTGCGACAGACAGCCACTCTGGTCTCTGCCACGATCGAGCGCATCCAAATCAACGAGGCACACGAAGAAGTTGCTGCCAACACAGCCGCTGTCAATCAGGTTCTAGAGAACATAAGCAAAGCTAAGACGCGTGATGAGGCCGTGCGCGTGGCGCTCGATACCGTGAAGGAGGCGTTCGGTTGGGCCTATGGATCGTATTGGGTACTCGACCCGGAGATCAATGCCCTCCGGTTCAGCATCGAGTCGGGCTCCGTCAATGAAGAATTCCGCAAGGTAACCACCGAAGCAACCTTTAAAGAAGGCGTCGGGCTCAGTGGCCGTGCCTGGAAGACCCGCGATCTCTACTTCACGTCGGATATCGGTCAGATGACGGATTGCTGCCGTGCCCCCATTGCTCAGCGCGCTGGTGTCAAGAGCGGCGTCTGTTTCCCAGTTACAATACAAGGCTCCGTGATGGGGACCATGGATTTCTTTGCGCTCGAAACGCTTCACCTCTCCCAGGAGCGCACGGACGCGCTCCGCAAGGTGGGCTCTCTCGTCTCACAAGCTATGGAGCGAATCCGTGGCATGGAAGTGCAAGCCGAAGCCGCCGCCAATACGGCAGCGGTCAATGAAGTCCTCGAAGTCGTTGGCAGGGCTACGACACCTGAAGAAGTAGCAAAGGGCGCTCTCGATACGGTGAAGCAGGCCTTCGGGTGGGCGTATGGGTCTTACTGGGTGGTTGATCCGGTGCAGCGCGCCCTTAAATTCAATGTCGAATCAGGGTCCGTCAATGACGAATTTCGCCGCGTCACGTTGAGCGCCAGCTTCCGCGAGGGTGAAGGTCTCAGCGGCCGCACCTGGAAAACCCGTGATCTGGTTTTTACCAAAGACATCGGTGACATGACAGATTGCTGCCGCGCTCCGGTCGCCAAGCGCGCTGGCGTGAAGAGCGGAGTCTGTTTCCCGGTCATGGTGCAAGGCGCGGTAATCGGCACCATGGATTTCTTTGCACTCGAAACCCTGACCCTTTTGCCGGAGCGTCTGGAAGCGCTTCGCAAGGTTGGGACGCTTGTCTCCGCCGCCATGGAGCGAGTCGAAGTGGCGCGACGTGAAAAAGAGGTCGCGGGCAAGCTGAAAATTGCCTTCGATACCGTCGGTCAGAAGGCGCAATCACTGGCCAGTGCTTCCGAAGAGCTCACCGCTGTCAGCCAGCAGATGGGCAACAGCGCTACGGAAACTTCCTCCCAAACATCCGTTGTGTCTGCGGCGTCGGAGGAAGTCGGCAAGAACGTCGCCATGGTGGCAACTAGCGCGGAAGAGATGAACGCCACCACCAAAGAGATCGCTAAGAACGCAGCGGAAGCTGCCCGCATCGCTACCACGGCGGTCTCGGTTGCTCAACAGACCAACGAAACGGTGAACAAGCTGGGCGAAAGCAGCATCGAAATCGGCAAAGTAATCAAAGTCATCACCTCCATCGCGCAGCAGACGAATCTTCTGGCATTAAATGCCACCATCGAAGCGGCTCGAGCGGGCGAGGCCGGTAAGGGATTCGCGGTTGTCGCCAACGAAGTCAAGGAGCTGGCCAAGCAGACCGCCGCGGCAACGGAAGAGATCAGCCAAAAGATCGAAGCGATCCAAAGCGACACGCGCGGTGTCGTTCAGGCAATAACCGAAATCGGCGAGATCATCAGGAAGATTAACGACTATCAGAATACGACTGCATCCGCCGTTGAAGAGCAGACCGCTACCATGAACGAAATTGCTCGCAGCGCCGCCGAGGCTGCCGCAGGCGGCAATGAAATTACTCGCAACATCGCTAGCGTCTCAGAAGCGGCTCGGCACACTGCGCAAGGCGCGTCGGACTCACTGGAATCAGCCAAGGAACTTGCCAAGTTGGCCGCTGATCTGAACCGCGTGGTCGAGCAGTTCCAGCTCAGCTAATAAAGGGGCGCGGAAGTAGCAGAACCCAATCGTCCCGCCTGGAGCACTGCAATGCGAATGCTAATTATTGACGATTCAAGCACCATGCGGCGATTTCTCGGCATCATCGCCGCCGAACTCGCCTTCGAAACCGAACAGGCCGGCGACGGCCAGGAAGCGCTCGAGCGGCTAGAGCGGGGCTGTGACTTCGAGGTCGCCTTGGTCGACTGGGATATGCCTCGCATGAACGGCGTCCAGTTCATTCAGGCGGTTCGAACGCGCCCTGAATTCGAATCCCTTAAACTTCTGATGCTTACCTCGCACAACTCCATCCAGGATGTACGCATAGCGCTCGCCTCTGGTGCCAATGACTATCTAAGGAAGCCTGTAACGCAGGAGATGATCGCGCAGAAACTCGAGTTGCTCGGCGTGCTTTCGTAGTCTGCAGCTTGTTGCGTCTATGCCAAAAGTCAGAGTTCTCGTCGTGGATGATGCGGTGGTCATGCGCCGCCTGATTGGTGGCGTAATTGAAGAAGACCCGGAGCTTGAATTGGCGGGCGTCGCCGCGAATGGACGCCTAGCGCTTGCCAAGATTCCTCAGGTCAACCCTGACATCGTGACCCTCGACGTCGAAATGCCGGAGATGGATGGCTTAGAAACTGTCACCGAGATTCGCAAGATCTACCGCTCGCTGCCGATCATCATGTTCAGCACGCTGACGGAGCGTGGCGCCGAAAAAACGCTTGAAGCACTTAAGCGTGGAGCTACGGACTACGTCACGAAACCGGCTAACGTCGGTAACGTTTCCACTTCGATCGAGCGCCTGCGCGAAGAGCTTATTCCGAAGATCAAAGCGCATTGCCACACAATTGTCTCTCGGTTTGCCGCGCCTCAGCAAGCCGCCGCGCTCCCGGCCCCGCGCGTTCCCGTCACGCCGTCCCGCGCCCTTACTAGACCAGCTGGTTTCCATTGCCGTGTCATAGCTATAGGAACTTCAACCGGGGGTCCTAACGCGCTGCATCAAGTGATTCCCGCGCTTCCGCCCAGCCTCCCGGTGCCGGTCGTTATCGTTCAACATATGCCTCCGCTCTTCACCGCAATGCTGGCGCAACGTCTTGATGAATGCTCGCGGATTCGCGTGCACGAAGCTTCTGAAGGGCAGCGCATCGAGCCCGGACACGTCTATATTGCACCGGGTGGCAAGCACCTTGAGATTGCGAGTTCCGGCACCGGGCCTGTGGCGCGTTTGCACGAAGGCCCTCCAGAGAACTCTTGCCGCCCCGCTGTTGACGTACTTTTCCGCAGCGTTGCTTCTGTTTACGGCGCGGGATCTCTGGGTGTTGTGCTTACCGGGATGGGGCAGGACGGCCTGCGTGGTTCACAGGTGCTTCAGGAGGCCGGCGGCCGCATCCTCGCTCAGGACCAGGCCTCCAGCGTAGTTTGGGGCATGCCGGGCGCCGTTGTCAGTGCTGGCGTCGCCGATCAGGTCATTGACATCAATCATATGGCGCAAGCTATCATCGCGCTGCAATAGAGATCATCATCATGCCAATAGCTACCACGGACTTTAACTACGTTCGAACGCTCGTGTACGACGCGAGCGGTATTGTCCTTAATGACAAGGAATACTTAGTTGAGTCACGGCTCTCCACGCTCGCCCAACGCGAAGGGTTCAGTAGCTTGCAAAACCTTTTCGAGCGGCTGCGGGATCCTGCAGCCGTTCGCGCGCTCTCAATCCAAGTTGTCGATGCCCTAACAACAAACGAGAGTCTGTTTTTCCGGGATGCTCATCCTTTCGAAACCCTGAGAAAAACCGTTTTGCCGGAGATCGTCGCTCGCAACTCAGCGCAGAAGCGCTTGCGCATCTGGTCCGCCGCTTGCTCCACTGGGCAGGAACCTTATTCGATCGCGATGATTCTTCGCGACTCAGTCCCGTCAATCGATCTTTGGACTGTTGAAATTCTCGGCACCGACATCTCCGAGCGCGTGCTCGAACAGGCTCGCTCAGGCACCTATGGCCAACTGGAGGTAAACAGAGGGCTACCCGCCAACATGCTCGTCAAGTACTTCGAACAGCGCGGTCTTGAGTGGCGCGTAACCCCGGAAATCCGCAAGAGTGTGAAGTTTGAGCCGCTGAATCTAAGCCGTCCTTGGCCGGTCCGCCCTGCCTTCGATATCATCATGCTCCGAAACGTCATGATCTACTTCGACGCGGAGCTACGCAAAGCCATCCTGGCGCGCATGGCGGAACAGCTTACGCCTGCCGGATACCTCTTCATGGGAGGAGGCGAAACCCCGATCGGCCTCAGTGATCGTTTCGAAGTCGTCAATGTGGGTCGAACGGCCGTCTACCGCCTGAAAAGCTAATAGCGGCTTCGGCATAAGAAAACTCGAATCCTAAGTGCCCTCCGGCCCTTACTGGCTGAAGCTATCTACCAAAAACTTCCAGTTTGGAGATATCCGTCCTCACCCAAGCGGGGAAGGAACCGTTGGACAATACGCTCTGCACGTATCATGTCCATGGCGTATTACTAGCCGTGTCGGTATAGTGACTGGATCATCCGAGCGATAGGAGAGTTCGGGATCTAGTACCCCCAATTGACCAAAAGAATGGGGCTGAGCAGTTTTGTCTGCGTCGCTAGTGGTAGGACCACGCATCGGCAGATCGGTCCCATGCAGAGCGATCACAATCTCCTCCGACGCCAGGCCCTGCGCCTGCGCCGACAATCTCCCCAGCATGCCGCTACCCAAGCTGGATCACTTCCGTTTCGAGTCTGTCGCTCATCCCACTTATGCCAGGTGGCCCAAATCACGATAGGCGCTTCTAACTGATCGCGGGCACAAGATACAATGCGGCAGAACAAAATATGGCGAAGCTCCTCGAAGTCATTGTCACCTCAGCGGAGGAGGCCGTCGAAGCAGAAGCGGGCGGCGCGCATCGCCTGGAGTTAGTGCGTGCGTTGGAAGAGGGCGGGCTTAGTCCGAGTCTCGAGGTCACTGAAGAGGTGCTGAAGGCGGTGACGATTCCAGTGCGCGTGATGCTTCGGGAAAACGCCTCCATGTCCATCCGCGATGCGGCGGAGCTCCAACGCTTGCGAACGCTGGCCCGCGAATTCGGCCAACTGGGGATCGAAGGCTTCGTGCTAGGCTTCGTGCGCAGAGGGATGCTCGATTGTGAGCCGGCACAGGCCATTCTGCGGGAAGCGTCCCATTGCCGAGCGACCTTTCATCGTGCCTTTGAACATGTGGCGGAACCGGCGCGCGCGATTGCGCAATTAAAAGCCATGGGCCAAATCGACCGCATTTTGACGAGCGGTGGCGAGGGCACTTGGCAGCAACGCAGGGCCAGGCTGATCGAATGGCAAACCATGGCTGCCCCGCAGATTCAGATTCTGGTGGGCGCGGGCGTGTGTGCTTCGGTGCTCGACGACCTGAGGAATGAGCCGAGCTTAGTGGAACTGCACGTGGGGCGGGCTGCGCGCGTTCCTCAAACAACCTCTGGCGCGGTCAGGCGAGAGCAGATCAGCTCATTGAAGAGTGCTCTTCAATGAGGACGCTCGACTGGGCGGTGATGTTTGCCTGGCTGGTTTCGCTCGTCTGCTTCGGCCTTTAT
>CAXUCT010000113.1:0-4929 GCA_964249415.1 uncultured Bryobacteraceae bacterium
AATCAGGAGCTGTGGCCAGGCTGCTACTATGCCCGCTCGGATGCAAGCGACGTGGCGCGGGTAGAAGACCGGACGTTTATCTGCTCGCTCTCGAAGGAAGCGGCGGGACCCACCAATAATTGGGTGAATCCGTTCGAGATGCGGCGCAAGCTGAAAATGCTCTTCAAAGGCTGCATGCGCGGGCGCACGATGTACGTTCTGCCGTTCAGCATGGGGCCAATCGACTCGCCCATGTCGCAGATTGGAGTGGAGCTGACGGATTCACCTTACGTGGTGGTGAACATGCGCATCATGGCAAGGATCGGCCTGCCGGTTTTCCGCGAGATCGATAAGGATGTCAAACGCGTAGTGCCCTGCATGCACAGTCTGGGCGCGCCGCTGGCGAATGGGCAGGCGGACGTTCCGTGGCCGTGTAACGCGGAGAAGTATATCGTTCATTTCCCGGAGACGCGCGAGATCTGGTCGTTCGGATCCGGGTATGGGGGCAACGCGCTCTTGGGGAAGAAGTGTTTCGCACTGCGCATTGCCTCCAACATCGCGCGGGATGAGGGCTGGATGGCCGAACACATTCTGATTCTCGGGCTTGAGGATCCGGCGGGCGATAAGACTTACGTCGCGGCCGCGTTTCCGATCGCGTGCGGCAAGACGAACTTCGCGATGATGATTCCCCCCGAAGGTTTCGAAGGCTGGAAGGTGTGGACGGTAGGCGATGATATCGCCTGGATCAAACCGGATGAGACCGGCGCGTTGCGGGCTATTAATCCGGAAGCGGGATTCTTCGGAGTAGCTCCCGGCACATCGGCGGGAACGAACCCGAATGCCATTGCGACACTTTCCAAAAACACGATTTTCACCAACGTTGCGCTGACCCTAGAGGGGGGAGTGTGGTGGGAGGGCTTGACCGACCGGCCGCCAGATGAGTGCCTGGATTGGCAACGCAACCGCTGGACGCCGCAAATTGGCCGCGAGACGGGAAGGAAAGCCTCTCACCCGAACGCGCGCTTTACGGCTCCTGCTTCGCAGTGTTCATCGATCGATCCGGCTTGGGAAGATCCTAAAGGAGTGCCGATCAGCGCGGTTATTTTTGGCGGGCGGCGCGCGACAACAACGCCTCTCGTCTATCAGGCGTTCAACTGGAGTGCCGGGGTTTACGTGGGCGCCACCATGGGGTCAGAGACTACGGCGGCCGCGGCTGGGGCCACCGGCAAAGTGCGCCGGGATCCGATGGCGATGCTGCCGTTCTGCGGGTACCATATGGGCGATTACTTCCGGCACTGGATTCGGATGCAACGCTCACTTACAACAACGCCGCGCATTTTTCACGTGAACTGGTTCCGCAAAGATAAGCACGGAAACTTCATCTGGCCCGGATTTAGCCAGAACATCCGCGTGCTGAAGTGGATTGTGGATCGAGCGCACAGCCGCACGGCCGGGAAAGAAACGCCGATCGGCTGGATGCCCCGCTACGAAGACTTCGAATGGAAGGGTCTGGATTTTTCCAAGGAGCGCTTCGATCTGCTGACAGCATTCGACTACGGGGCGTGGCGATCGGAAGTTGTCGGACACGAGGAGCTTTTTATTGACCTACACGACCGGCTCCCGCCGGAAATGGTTTATGAACGGGAACTACTGATCTGCCGACTGTAGAGTTCAGGTAAGTACTGTCGTATACCGCACATTAAGACAAGTTTAATGTGAACTTCAGGACTCCTTCACCATGTTTTTGAGAATATACTCAGTGAGAGCACAAAGTGCTACAACTCAAGTAAATAAGGACATATCCCCAAATGAAAAAAATTATGATCGCCGCCATGGGCCTCTCGCTCCTCCCCGTTTGCGCCGTTTTCGCACAAAACACCTCGTCCAGCAGCACAATGGGCAGCAGCACCATGAGCAACACGATGGGCAGTGACACGGGCAGCATGAAGAGCACGAAGAAGCACAAGAAGATGAAGAAGAGCACAGACACGATGAGCTCGACCAGCAGCACCAGCACCTCCAGCAAGTAAGCCGGGCGCCGAGCTATCGATAGACAATAAAGGCGGCGTTGAATCCGAGGGTTCAACGCCGCCTTTTTGTTTCAGAGAAGACCGTGAGTCTATTTCGCGCGGCGCGCCGAACGTCCAGATCCGTTACGCGCGGGAGGAGGACCCTCCGCCTTCCGGGCCTCACGCCTTAGATCCAGGATAAGACGCATGACGAGATGCTCAATCTCGTCTCGAACCTTCAGGTATATTTCTTCGCTGCGGCCGATTGGATCTTCTATTTTCCAGTCGCGAACTTCAATAGGGATTCGAGCAGGCAGCTTTCGTCCGCTCATATTCACAATCATGTCGAAGCCAGGCACGTCGACCGATCCCAGATCCTTTGGATACTGGGCGTCGAGGTTGATGTTCTTGGCTTCCATCACTGTTTTGGTAAGCGGCTGAACGATGGACGCCGGCGCTAAGCCGGCGCTAGAGGGCTCAAGCACATCAGCCCCGTACCTGCGGGCAAATCCCTCCGCCATCTGGCTGCGGCAGGAGTTTCCGATGCAGAGGAACAGGACCCGTTTCACGGTTTCAGTTTAGCGGACGAAATCGCCGGGCCTTCGCCGGCAATCTTTTCGATAAAGTGCCTGTGGATGCTCGAATCTGAGCCTAATTCGGGGTGAAACGTGGCCACCATGTGCCTGCCTTGTTCGATCAAGACGGGATTATCAAGATAACTCGCCAGTACATTAACGGCCGGTCCAATGCGACGAATGACGGGAGCGCGGATAAAGACTGCTTCTGTTGGACGGCCGTCGACTTCAATCCGCGCAATGCGGCTGTCGATTTGACGTCCATAGGCATTTCGCTCTACCGTGAGGTCGAGCAGCGCCAAAGAAGCCTGCGGGGGATTCAGTACCTCTGAAGCGAGCAGAATAGCTCCTGCGCAAGTGCCGAAGACCGGCTTTCTGGCGCCGAAATCCTGCAGCGGTTCAAACAGCTTTTCCATTTCGAGCAACTTGAGCATGGTGGTGCTCTCGCCACCAGGAATTACCAGGCCGTCAATGCAATTGAGATCTTCTGCCGTGCGGACTTCGACCGCTTCCGCTCCGGCGCGCTCAATGGCCCGGCGATGCGCATCAAAATCGCCCTGCAGAGCCAGTATCCCTACCTTGGGTCGCATGGAGGACAAGGGCGGGCTGATCTGCTACCAGCCGCGAACCTGCATGAGTTCGCTCTCCTGCATCTTCGAAATTTCAAGACCGGGCATGGCATCGCCCAGCTCTTCGCTCGCTTCCAGCAGTTTGATGGGATCGCGATAATAAGTGGCCGCCTTGACGATCGCCTTGGCGCGTTTTTCGGGATCAGAAGATTTGAAGATGCCGGAACCGACGAAAACCGCCTCCGCCCCGAGCTGCATCACGAGCGCCGCATCAGCTGGCGTGGCGATGCCACCCGCCGAGAAGTTGGGCACCGGCAACCGGCCATTGGCGGCGACGTACTGCACCAGCTCCAGCGGCGCTTGCAGGTTTTTGGCCTCGTGCACCAACTCTTCTTTGCCGAGCACCGTGAGTTGCCTCATCTCTTTCACGATGGTGCGGATGTGACGGACGGCTTCGACGATGTTGCCGGAACCGGCTTCGCCCTTCGTGCGGATCATGGCCGCACCTTCAGCAATGCGCCGTAAGGCTTCGCCCAAGTTCCGGGCGCCGCACACGAAGGGAACTTTGTAGTCGTGCTTATCGATGTGATGCTCCTCATCGGCGGGCGTCAGCACTTCGCTTTCGTCGATGTAATCAACACCGAGCGCTTCAAGGATGCGGGCTTCGGTGAAATGGCCGATGCGCACCTTCGCCATAACCGGAATGGAAACAGCCGCCATGATGTCGCGAATGATGCGAATCTGCGACATGCGGGCCACGCCGCCGTCCTTACGAATATCGGAGGGAACGCGCTCCAATGCCATGACAGCGGTAGCGCCAGCTTGCTCGGCGATCGTGGCCTGCTCGGCATTGACGACATCCATGATGACGCCGCCCTTCAGCATTTCGGCCAAGCCGACCTTTAATCGAAACTCATCTGTTTGAAAATTCATTTGGAGTCCTCCAGGAATATTGCTTCAGACCAGCGCCGGAGCGGGCTCAAAGCTTAGGCGAGCCGCATTGGCTGTAAGCTCCTCCGCAGCGGTCTGGCCGATGATCTTGATGCCGCGCGTGATCTGCTCTGGTGATAGGCTCCCAAAGCTGATCCGCAAACTACGTGGATGGATCGGGCGCACCGAGAAGTAACGTCCCGGAAGAAAGTTCACACCCCGCTCCTCGACACGGGTGAGTAAAGCTTCGACCAGGAGCGGTGCTGGTAATTCAACCCACATGCTCATGCCGCCGTCGGGCCGGGTGAAGGCCGCCTCAGAGGGTAGGAACGCTTGCGCGGCGCGTAGGGCCGCGTCCAACCGCTCGGCGCCCGCGACGCGCGTTTTTTCCAGGTGACGCGCGAGTTCGCCTGATTCCGCGAAGCGCAACAGCACTGCCTGCGAGAGCTGGTCGGAATGTAGATCGCTAATCTGCTTGGCTTCGGCTAAACGGGCCACAACCGGTCGAGGCGCAATGACCCACCCGACCCGCAAACCTGGAAACGAAACCTTCGAGTAGCTGCCTAGGAGGATTGTGTTGCCGGTTTGGTCTAACTCCTTCAGCGTCGGCAACGGCTTACCCTTGTAGCGAAGCTCACTATAAATATCGTTTTCAACCAGAACGAAGCCGTAGCGCTGAGCCAGGGCGACAATACGCCGGCGGCGCTCCAGAGTGAGCGTGGAGCCAGTCGGGTTCTGGAAGCTGGGGGTAACGATGACGAGCTGCGGGTTCTGCCGCCGAACGGCTTCTTCAAGCACTTCGGGATCCATGCCGGAACCGTCCACCGGAATCGGGACGAGATCTGCTCTTGACCGCGAGAAGACACG
>CAXUCT010000113.1:4939-11528 GCA_964249415.1 uncultured Bryobacteraceae bacterium
CCATGGTACGCAGGATCTTCAATGGCGACCCGGGCACCGTCTGAACCGAACAGCCGCGCCACCAAGTCAAGTGCCTGTTGGCAGCCATTCGTGATCATAAGGTCGTCCGCGGGGCGAGCGATACCTGCGGCACAGGACTGCTCCAGCAAGTAGCGGCGCAGGGGTGGGTAGCCGTGGGCAGAGCCGAGTTGAAGAATCCCGGCCGCTTCCGGCGAGTCAATCACCTGCTTGGACAAGCGGCGAAACTGAATCAGCGGGAATTCGTCTTGCGCCGGACGCGAACTCGCGAAGCTGATCTCAATGTTCTGCGCCGATGCCACAGCCGCTTCCAACGGCGGTAGGATGGCGTTCCAATCTTTAGGAGAGTGAAGTTCATTCCCGAGCCGGGAATGTGAGCTCTCGCGCCGCGCCACGAAACTACCCCGCCCCACGTGGCCGTGGATCAGGCCAGACTGCTCTAGGAGGGCGTAGGCCGCGGATACGGTGGTACGGTTCAGTCCAAGCTGGCCAGCCAATTCACGAGTGGGCGGTAGCCGCTCCCCTTCTCCGACGCTTCCAGCTGCAATCAAGTTGGAAACAGATTCGGCAAGCTGTTTATAAAGCGGGGTATCGGAACCGCCGTCCAAGCTGATTGGGGGGAAATTGACCAACGAACATAAGCATACCAAATTGGACTGGTGGTTTGGACTGGTCAGCCCAGCCACTCTTGCCGCTTTGATGTTCCCGTTGGGAACGAATGGAAGCATCACGCTAGCCTATTTCTAGATTCATGCGGCACCGCGCTTTACTCCCTATTGCAGCCCTGACGCTGAGCATTCCGGTTTGCGCCTCGCATATGGGCGCGCAACGGAAGAAAGACCTGCCCCCGAAGAGCCAGGTTCTGCCCTTGCCACCGGAGCCGCCGATGGCGTTAGCGGCAGAAACGAGCGGCCTGGATTTTCACATCTCGCCGCTGTTGAAGACGGGCGGGCTGGCGGCGCAGATTCGCTTGAGTCTGAATAATCTGATCCGGGGTACGCGAGGCGAAACCATTATTAAGTTGCGCGCTATTATCTCTGGAACGGGCGATGCGCGTCGCGTGCAGGCTGAAACCGCCGCGCTCTTTACCGAACATAGACTCCCGCTTCCGGTGCTGAGCATCGTGCAAGTGGGCAGCTTGGGAGAAGAAGCAGCTCAGGTGGTGATTGAAGCCGTGGTGTCCACGCGGCGGCAAGTGAACCCGAACGGTTTGGCATTCCTGGCGGGCCGGCCGGAGAATTCCTTTCGAGAGGCGCTAGACCGTCTAAAAGAGGACCTGAGCCATGTCCACATCACGCCTGAGCACGTGGTCTCTTGTACCTGTTTCACTTCGCGGATTGAAGATTATGCCGCCACGCGGGCCTTTGTTCAAGCGGCCTTCCCGAGCACCGCGATCAGCGTGGTGCAAGCGCTGCGTGACCCGCCGAATGATGTCAGCACATGCCAGGCAGTGGGGCAACTGAGCCATACACCTGAGGCAGGTGAAGTGGTGCTGCTGCCCAGGGAGCGCGCTGTGCTCGTGCATTCGCATTTGCTCGTTTTCACCGGTTTGCAACTGACGTTTGGGAGTTTCCTGGACGATGCACACGAAGCATTTTCGCGACTGCAGCGCGCGGCCTTCACAGTGGACGGCGTAGAGACGCCGGTAGAGGTAAACGCGTTTTCGTTGAACGTATATGCCGGCTCCGCTTTGCAGAAGAGCACGGCCGTGCCTCCAAGCACGTTTTCGATTCAGACCGTAGAAGGGCTGCCGGCAATTGACGCTTCGGGCGGCTTGGAAGCCGTGTTCGCTCCACATGTGACGTCGGCCATATCCGGGACGCGATGATGCACCGCAGACGTGCGCGGAGGAAGGAGTAGAATTCCCTGAGTGACTCCTTTGATTGCCACGTTCGGCGAAGTGATGCTGCGGCTCTCCCCGCCCGGCTTTGAACGATTTCTACAATCTCCACAATTCGTGGCTACCTTCGGTGGCGGAGAGGCAAACGTAGCTATTTCGGTAGCGCAATTCGGCGCCAAAGCGCGCTATGTAACGGTGCTGCCGGAGAACAATCCGCTTGCCGATGCGTTCCTTGGGGAACTGCGCCGGTTCGACGTAGACGGCAGCCGCATTGCGCGCGGGCCAGGCCGCATGGGAATTTACTTTGTCGAGATGGGAGCAAGCCAGCGACCTTCAAAAGTGCTCTATGACCGGCACGGTAGCGCCCTTTCGAATGCAAAATCCGGCGCCATCGATTGGGGGAGCGCTCTCCAAGATGTCACTTGGTTTCACGTAAGCGGCATTACGCCGGCGATCAGCGCCTCAGCGGCCGAGTTAACACTGGAGGGTCTTCGCCGCGCCCGTGAGATGGGCGTTCAGATCTCCTGCGATCTTAATTTCCGCAAGAACCTGTGGAAGTGGGGCAAGCTAGCGCATGAGGTGATGCCGGAAGTTATTAAGCTAAGTGACCTTTGCATCGCCAATGAAGAAGACTGCCAGCAGTGCCTGAACATTCACGTAGATATCGAGGTGGAATCGGGCAATCTGGAGCGTGAAAAGTACGCCGAGTTGAGTGAGCGCGTACTGGCGACGTATCCCAACTTGAAGATCCTAGCCATTACACTGCGGGAGTCGAAAAGCGCTTCGCATAATGGATGGTCGGCTTGTCTGTACACGGGCAAAGATTTTCTGGTCAGCCGGCACTATGAGATTACGCACATTGTGGACCGGGTGGGAGGTGGCGACAGCTTTGCCGCCGGATTGATTTATGGCCTGATCCACCTGCCATCCCCTGCGGACGCATTAGAGTTCGCGGCGGCGGCCTCCTGCCTAAAGCATTCCGTTCCGGGTGATTTCAATCGCGTGACGGCGGAAGAAGTGCAGGCGCTGGTAGAAGGCGGGGGTTCGGGACGGGTGGAGCGGTGAGGTCTATTCAAAGAGCCTCGCTATAATTCGATCAGGCATCCCCTACATGCAGTTCAGCAAGGCTACGATGGCCGCCGCCGCACTAGCCGGTCTGGCTCTATTCGTGGCGCTGGCAACGGAGGCGCAACAGAATCCCGCTTCTGCTACCGGCGCTTCTTCACGGGCAGTGAACCCTACGGGTAGCAGCCAAGCGACTGCCGAAATCCCTAAAGACGACCCGCCGAAGCGCGGCGAGGGTGACGCAAAGGCCGCCGATAACAGCTCGATTCGCGTCAGTGTGAACGAAGTGATTGTTCCCGTCACGGTAACCGACGACAAGGGGCGCTTTGTCTCCGACCTGGACGAGAAAGACTTCCACGTTTTCGAAGAGAACAAGCCGCAGGCAATCCGTTACTTCACGCGCGAGCGCAGCCAGCCGGTGGTAATTGGATTTTTGCTAGATCTGAGCACCGCCAGCCGCATTCATTGGAAGAATTATCAGGACGCCACGATTGAGTTGATACAGAATCTGCTCACCGGCGATGCGAAGTACGAGGGTTACCTGATCGATTACGCGCAGGATGCCGAGGTCGCGGTGAATACCACAAAAGATCCGGAGCCACTGGTGGAAAAGGTTCGCCTGCTGAAACCGGGTGGCGGCTCCGCCATGTATGATGCCATCTATTTGGCCTGCACCAGCCGCAAACTGGTACACGGCGAACCGATTGAACCGCGCCGGGTGATCGTGATCGTCGGCGATGGCCACGATAACGCGAGCAAGCATTCGCTCGATCAGGTAGTGGAGTTAGCGCAAAAGAACCTGGTGACCGTTTACTGCATCAGCACCGCGGCTTTTGGATTCGCCAATCAGAGTGATTCGAATCTGGTCCGCCTGGCGCAGGAAACCGGCGGTCGCGTGGTGTACCCGCTCGGCGACGTTTATAAAGATACAGATGGCTACCTTTCGCACCCGTCAGACGACGGCAACTATGCGCTGACGGTGGGGACCGGCGCATATCAATCAGCAGTAGACGGGCGGATGTATCATGCTGTTGCCGACATTGCGGGCGAGGTCACTACGCAATACATCATCCGCTACGTTTCTGATAACCCAAGCGACAAAGCGTACCGCAACGTGAAAGTGGTGGTGGACCTTGGTAATGTCCACGTGCGGGCGCGCAAGGGCTATTACGCGAACACACCCTAGCTCTCTTTAACCTCCTGGTTACGGCATGCAGCGAGGACAGCATCTTCATACGCGCGGTTTTCATAACGCTGGGTGGAGGAGACGATAAGCTGTTGAGTGTTAGCCCGGGCGAGAAGCAGCGCATGGCAGGCGGAAGCAAGCGATCGCCGTCCGCGACGCTGCGGAGTGCCGGGCACAACGGGAAGAGACTCCATCCACATGCCGCCGACGCGCGTCATTAGCTTCAGCGACTACCCTCCCAAGCCGGGAGAGTTCTCGCTGGTGGTGTCAGCGATGCCCGGCCAAGGCGCTCAAACAGTCGGCGTCTTGCTGTTGGATCCGAAGGCCGACCTGCTGTACGTACGGTTGCGGCGTGATTGGGAAAGCGTCGCGAGCGAAGAAGACGCTGAGGTGTTGTCGGCGCTCGAAGACGACCTGATGTCGCAGGCGCGGGAGCGCGGTGGCGCGGCGGTACTCGAGACCCTGGAGAACATCGCCTCGAACTCGGTGCGCGTGACGGATCGTGAAGCGGTGAGCGTGCGGGATTTTGACAAAAAGCTTAACGAACTCTATCGCGAGCACGTTCCCGCGGAGGTTTTGCGCTTTCGCACGCATCTGCCGCGGTATTCACTGGCCGTAGCCGCGGGGCCGTTTCTGGCTAATCCAGAAGGCATAGACGCGGAGGAATGGATTGAGGCGCCGCCTGATCTGCATCTGGACGAGGATATGTTCGTGGCGCGCATCCAAGGCCAGTCCATGGAGCCGCGCATCCCGGATGGAAGCCTGTGCGTGTTTCGCCGCCGGGTAGTCGGCTCGCGCAATGGACGCCTGGTGCTGGTGCGCAATTCCGAACTCGCTGACGACAACCAGTACACTGTGAAACGCTACCGGAGCGAGAAGTCAGCCACGGAGGACGGCTTCGTGCAAACCCGCATCCGTCTCGAAAGCCTGAACCCCGCTTATCCTTCCTGGGATCTGGACGAAGAAGAAGGGAAGTACCAGGTGGTTGCTGAGTTCGTGCGAGTGCTGGAATAGCTTTCAGCGCTTCTTCTTCCGGCCGCTGCGGGAGCCGCCCTCCACCGCAACTGCAAACTGCAGCTTCCGTTCAACGGTATCGGCGCGATCCAGACGCACGCGAAGCTGATCGCCTATTGAATACATCTTGCGGCTTCGCTCGCCGATGATCTTGCGTCCGTTCTCGTGATAGCGGAAGTGATCGCCCGGCAGGGTTTCCATGGGCACCAGACCTTCCACAAACAGCTCAGTCAATTCGACAAAGAATCCATACTTAGTTGTGCTGATGATAAGCGCGTCGAACTCGTCGCCCACGCGCTCCTCCATGAACCGCACCTTCTTCGATTCGATCAGTTCACGTTCGGCTTCGGCGGCGCGCCGTTCGGTAAACGAGGTATCGTCGCCGAATTCGCGTAGCGCGTGGCTTTCATAGAGTGCGTTGCCGGTGTCGAGCAGATGCGTTAAGAGGCGATGCACGATCAGGTCAGGATAGCGCCGGATAGGAGACGTGAAGTGGGTGTAGGCCGGGGCGGCAAGCGCGAAGTGACCTTCGTTCAGATTGCTGTAGCGAGCTTGCTTGAGGGATCGCAACATCAGGTAGCTGAGAATCCGTTCTTCGGGCTTGCCGGCGATTTTCGCGATCAGGCGCTGATAGTTGCGAGAGGAGATGTTGAAATCGTCTCGCGGGAGCATGACATCGCGACGAACCTGGCGGCCGTGTATCTTGCCGCCTCCTTTCCCGTGGCTTCTCCGGTCAACGACGGGAAAGCGCTTCACGGGCATGGCGCCGATACCCAGTGAATAGCCGAAATGCACCGCGATCTCTTCAAAGTCCATGACACGCTTACCGTCGGGCCGTTCATGAATGCGATACAGAGATGGAATTCCGGCGGCTTCCAAATGTCCGGCTACAGCTTCATTCGCCGCCAGCATGAACTCTTCGATAATGCGGTGCGCGATATTTCGCTCGGCTCTGGTCACGCCGGTCATTTGCCCGGACAGATCGAGTTCAATGTTCGTCTCCGGCATATCGAAATCGATGGAGCCGCGCTTGGTCCGTTTGCGATTCAAGAGCAGCGCCAGCCCGCGCATTAACTCGAAACGGTCAACCAGCGTGCTGTAGCGTTCACGCATGGCGGCATCGCCTTCAAGGACACGAAAGACATTCGTATAGGTCATGCGCTCGGCGCTGCGAATCACTCCACGCGTGAACTCCTGCTTGACGGTGTCGCCTCCGGCATCAATCTCGAGTAGCGCGGAGAGCACTAAGCGGTCTTCCCCCGGCCGCAGGGAGCAGATGTCAGTCGAAAGTTCGACGGGAAGCATCGGGACGGCGCGATCGGGGAAATAGACGCTGGTGCCGCGCTGGATAGCCTCCTGATCAATCGGCGTGCCCGGCGTGACGTAGTGGCTGACGTCGGCGATGTGTACCTGCAGTGCAAAGTGCCCGTTGGGAAGCCGCTCTACCCAAACGGCGTCGTCGAAAT
>CAXUCT010000114.1:0-1515 GCA_964249415.1 uncultured Bryobacteraceae bacterium
AATCGGGAATGTTGCCACTCTCTCCGGAGGTTCAGGAGGAAGTATACAACCGAATCGATTTCGGCGCAGCCCTGCCTGTGAACATTTGGCAGTATCCCGGGAGCTTGCGGCGCCCGATGAGATGGGAAGCACCCCTGGGTGTTCTCGCTTGGGTGGCGTAAGCCGAACGATAGCCGCCAGATGGTACTAAGTCCAATATAAAACCCGGGCTGTTGGCAGCTCTTCGGCTAAGATCGCGTCGAACCATTCCCGCATTGCTGACATTACGGCTTTTGGATACACAAACTTCGTAGAGCCGAACTTGGTCATCTTCTTGGCGCGAGACTTCTCGTCTAAGTCCAAGGTGGTTTTGGGATACCAACCCAGTTGCACTAGCTTCGACTTAGGGGTGAAGCGGTGAGTGATCATTTCGACGGTCAGATCCAGATCCGGAACATTTGCGACTGCGGTGGCTGCATCTTGCAATAACTGAAGGTACTGCCCGCGCCAGTCTTCGACCGGCATAATGGGCGCGATGGTGAGACCTACCGGATAACCGGCGATCGCCATCTTTCTCAGTGCTGCCAAGCGTGCGCTCATTGGGGCGGTGCCGCCTTCGAAGTTCCTCGCTACGTCCTGTGCGTTCACTGAGAAGCGCACGCGCGTCCTTCCTTCGTGCTGTAATCCGATGAGCCCATCTACCGCATCGAACTTGGTTGTCCAGCGCAACTGGACGGGCGCTCGCCATGTGCCGAAGTATCGAATGCATTCCCCAAGGGATCCGGTTAGATGCTCAATCGCTAAAGGGTCCGTGTAGCAGGACACCTCGAAGGTGGTTCCTTCGCGGCTGCGCTCGTTTGAGCTTGAAGTTACTTTGCCCGTTCCCAGGAAGGGCGGCAAGCCATCCAGAATTTCGGACAAATTTGCATACACGCGCGTCACCGGAGGACCTGAGAGTGACCCTGCCAAGTAGCAGTATTGGCAATGCGCGGGGCATCCCTCAGCAATATGAAATTGCCAGTCGGCGCTCGGCGGGATGGGTTGCAGCTTGCCGGCCGCGGCGGGCGCCACCATGACGGCTAAGGTTGTCTTGGCTCGCACGTACTCGTCGCGCGCTGAACCGCCGCGCAGGCCGGTGAGCCGGTTGGATTTAAGCTCAACGATGTTGCAACCCAGAGTCGCAGCACGGTTGGCAATTGCTCGCCCATGTTCCCAACGCAAAGCTTCCGGACTGATGAGCACCTGCCTGGGCGTCCATAGTCTTGGGGCTGGGCTTCTTAACGCAAGGACGGCCGACATGTTTGATGCACCTTCTCATTGTGTCAGGGAAAGGGCGAAGATGATTTCCGGCAACAAACGGCTGGGGGCGGCAGTAGCTTTATGTCATCAAGCAATGGTCTACAGGACGCCCGGACTGCAGGGCAAAGTAGTGCTGATAACCGGGGCGGATATCGGATCAGGCGGGCGGTTGCGATCGGTTTTGCGCGCGAAGGGGCGGACGTCGTCCTGTCCTATCTTCCCGATGAAGAGCAGGAT
>CAXUCT010000114.1:1525-11506 GCA_964249415.1 uncultured Bryobacteraceae bacterium
GATCACAAAGGTGGAAAAAGGCCGTGCAGATGCCTGGCGATCTACAGGATCAGGAATATTGCAACGGCCTAAAGTCCCATACGGTTGCCGAATTCGGCAAGATTGACCTTCTCATCAACATTGCCGGGTACCAGACGAAGGCGGCGATTGCTAGCCTCACCAAAGGGCTCTCACAATTGGGTATAAAGCAGGGCGTACGTATCAACGCTGTTGCGCCCGGGCCAGTCTGGGCCCCGCTGATTCCAGCGACCATGCCGGAGGAGAAAGTGAAGCAGTTCGGAAAAACTACATCCTTTGAACGGGCAGCCCAACCGGTGGAGATCGCGCCTGTATTTGTTTTTCTATCTTGGAACGAAGCACGTTTTGTCACAGGCGAGATTTACGGAATTACTGGGGGTCAAAGCCCCTTCTAGCAACGGGCTAAGAACAGGCTGGGCGGGTCTCACGGCTGCTTCACCCGCTCCATACCTTCCCGTATAAGCTGGAGAGCGCGAACCGGTCCGCCGCGGCTTACGGGTTTGAAGCTCTTGTCTTTGGTGTGGTTATAGGAAATGAAGAAGTGCTCGATTTCATCCACCATTTTAGGGCGGAGATCTTCGATAGTTTTTACATCGGCATGAGTATGAGCCCGAGTTGCCACGGCCAACAGCCGATCGTTGCGTGCCGTCTGGCCGTCGCGTTCGGTTTGATCCGCCTCGATTACGCCGATCAGTCGAGCTGAGATGAGACACCCTGTTGGGACGGACTCGTCTAGGAAGACTAAGACATCCAAAGGGTCGCCATCTTCGCCCAAGGTGGAGGGAATAAAGCCGAAATCGTAAGGAAACACAGATCCTTCCGGTAGAACACCCGCGAGCTCAAAAACCCCGAGATCCGGTTCATAGTCGAGTTTGTTCCGGCTTCCTTTGGGCGTTTCGATGATCACATTCAGGTTGTCTCCGTCTCCTCGAAAAGTGCTGAGCTGGGTTAGGAGTCGTGGTAGTTCATGGGGCATGCTGGTTAACACAGCGTACTCCACCGATTTTGCCCATTGGCGGGCAAGCTAAAAGGCGTAGCGGATGCGGCACTCCGGCAAGCGCTGGTTTAGCAAGGCCGTGAACTGCTGTACCAGGCCAGCCTTGAAGCCTCGCTTGTAGCGGATGTTGCGTCCGCCCATTTGGCTATATTTCGTTTCCTGCTGCTCAGGTTTCCAGAGCAGTTCTTCGCCTTTTGGGTGCCAACCGAGGTTGATTTGATGCAGCTTTTCGTTGTGTGTGAGAAAGATGATCTCTGCGCCTTCACCTCGGGCCGCAGTACCTGGGCTAGTTCGTCGAACAACATCCGGTAATCGGCTTGCCAGCCTTCATAGTGAATCACTGGCGAGAAGTTCAGATGAACCTCGTAACCGGCGGCGTAGAAGTCGTTGATGCTTGCGATGCGCTCAGCTACGGAAGAAGTCCTTACGTCGACGATTTTCGCGATCGCTTGCGGCATGAGGCTCAAACGAATGCGGGTTTTCTGTTGGGGATCGTAGTTGAGTAAGTCGCGGTTTATGTACTTAGTTGCAAAACTTGCTTTCGCGGTTGGCAAAGTGCGGAACAGGGTTATTAGATCGCGCACGTTGTCGGAGAGGAGCGCGTCGACGGAGCAGTCGCAATTGCAGCCGATGTCGTACACCCAGTATTTGGCGTCTATTTGGCTAGGCTCTGCCTTCCGGCCCAGCTTGGTTGCATGCCGCGCGAGGTAGGCCGAGATCCCTTCGATGTTCACGAAGGTAGTGATTGGATTGGCATAGCCTTTCTGTCTGGGCACATAGCAATAGGAGCACGACATGGCGCAGCCGTTCGCATGAGAGGGCGCAATGAAGTCCGAAGATCGCGTGTTAGGCTCAGCGCGCAACGATTTCTTGACTCCGAGCACGAGTACGTTGCGCTTGATTTTATTCCAATCGGCAATGTTACCCTCAAAGCCAAACAGCCCCGGTATCTGCCAGTGGGAATTTACTTCAATGCGCTGAGCGTTGGGAAATCTGGCGAGGATTTGTTGGCCGCGCGGGTATTGAGCGACGGCAGCTTCCAGGTAAATGGTCTGAATATCGAGGAGCCAGCTCCCAACGGAGTCAACGCTTGAAGGGACAACTTGTAGTGGTGGGCCGGCCAGGAGTGTTTGCGATGGCATATGCATTGCCAAGGGGCGTAGCTGTTAGATGCATTGGGTAATTAGGACGAGGCGGAGGACATACTACCCAGCCCAATCACTTTTTCCGGGACTGAAATCTACATTCCCAATTTCAGTCCGGTTGCTAAGGACAGATGAATAGGCCAATGGTGAATATCCAGATTTTTGGTGTGAAGAACTCGCAGGCGACGCGGGCGGCAGAACGGTTTTTCAAGGAGCGCGGGAAGGCGCTTCACGTGGTGGATTTGAAGCAGAAGCCGATGGCTGCGGGCGAGATCAGGAGATTCGTTGAGCGGTTTAGCTTAGACGCGCTGTTGGATAAGGAGAGCACGGCCTACATCGATGGCGGACTCAAGTATTTAAAGCTGACTGATGCGGAACTACTCGGGCGTATTGAGCGGGATCCGAAACTGCTGCGGTTGCCCTTGATTCGCGCCGGGAACCGGCTCAGCGTGGGACAGGATGAGGGCGCGTGGAAGGCAATGATCACGGCCAGTGGATCTGATTGAGGAGGGCGCGAAGACGGGCTCCCTTCGGTGGGTTGATCATTTCGACGAAGGCTACGCGGCCCTGGAGATGCAAACGGAAGGCAAGATGCGCCCGGCGATTTTGGCTCTCCGGGCCCAGGCGAACGCAGTTGGTGAGTGTCGCTTTGAGGCGATCGAAATCGGTGCGCGTCACATTGATGCGCTGATTGGTCACGAGACCAGCCAAGTGCTGCCGGACGCCTTGCGGCATGAGTCAAGTCTTGCGATGGTTCACGTGGAGATCTTCTTCGAGCAAGATAGCGGCAACGTGCGTGGAGAAGCGCTCCGCACATTTCTCGAAGGGTTTGTTTCCTGAGAAGGCGAGGTCGTCGGCGTAACGCGTGTAGTGAGCGCCTGCTGATTGAGCTAAGCCGGCCAAACGGCAGTCGGCACGATACATACAGATGTTGGCGAGAGCGGGTGAGGCGGGCGCGCCTTGCGGTAGATGCGGACGAGCATACAGGGTACGGGTTTCGTATAGCTGAAGGGGGGACCATATCCTTGCGGCAGTAGCTCGGTAAGCGAGTATTCGGCCCACTTACTCCGAGTCTCAACTTAATAAAGAATCCGTAAAGACAAAATGCACGACCTTCATGCTTTCCTTATGCCTGCGAACCGAAAATGACGATAGACAAGCATACTATGAGAAAACGGGTTGTATATGTCTCGGTTTTGGCCACTGCTTACTTGTTAACAGGAGCGGCGGCTTTGGTGGCGCGCCCACAGCAAAATACCGACCAGGCTTCGGCCACTACGACACCGCAACAAACCCACGGTTCGAAGCCAGCGGATTCGAACGCGCCCCCGCAGTCCAGCCCCGCCTCATCGAATGTGGCGTCACAAGGTTTTTTTAAAAGGCTGAGCCAAGCATATTTGACGGATTGGAAGGGACCGGCTCCTAACGCACTTGCTGCGGCGCCCACTCCATATCGCAGCTATGCGGCCCCAATTGAAAACCCGCCCTTTCCCTTTACGGTGTGGCCTTACGGCGGATCTGTCACCATAGGCCAACCTTGGACGCAGGCCGGCCCGCTGATGACGGCTCTGTGGGGAGGACCTCACGGGGAGGGATGGAAGAAGAGTGGCGTTCAAATTTACGGATGGTTCAATATTGGTGGCAACGCTAGCAGTTCGAGCAAGGGTGGCTATTCGAATTTCCCGGTGGCGTATGCAGAGCGAGCAAATTCGGTTCAGCCGGATCAGGAAGTGTTGTACTTCGAGCGGCAGCCCGATACTGTGCAAAAGGATCATATAGACTGGGGCTTCCGCCTGACGCTGCTGTGGGGTATCGATTACCGATTCACTACGGCCAAGGGGATTTTTAGTAACCAGCTGTTGGGAAAGAATCAGGAATATGGTTTTGACCCAGTTATGGCGTACGTCGACCTTTACGTGCCGCAAGTGGCCCAAGGCATGGATGTCCGGATTGGACGATATATCTCCTTACCTGATATCGAAGCGCAGTTAGCACCGAATAATTATACTTACACTCACTCGCTTCTTTATACATTTGATGCTTACACCCAGCAAGGCATTAATGCCACGATCAAGCTAAGTGATCATTGGATGTATCAGATCGGGTTATCGGCTGGTAACGACGTAGCCCCTTGGACAAAGGACGCGCAGCCTACGGTGAATACTTGCCTTGGATATACATGGCGAACCGGCGGCAGCAATCTGTATGCATGCGCAAACTCACTCAACGACGGAAACTACGCTTACAATAACTTGCAGTCGTTCTATTTGACTTTCTATCACAAGTTCAACGCCCATTGGCATCAGGCAACGGAATCCTGGTACCAATACGAGAAGCATACACCGAACCTAAACAATCCAGCCGCGTCATCGCTGGTTGAAACAGGAGCGAACGGGGCAATATGCAAGAACACGAGCGATTTGACATGCTTCGCCCCGGAATGGTCTATAGCAAACTACGTTGAGCGGCAGTTCTCTAAACACGATTACATGACCATTCGCAATGAGGTTTTTGACGACATCGTGGGTCAGAGAACAGGATTCAAGACGCGGTATTCGGAACATTTAATAGGATGGGGCCATTGGATAGGCACAACGGTGCTATTACGCCCCGAGCTTCGCTTTGACCATTCGTATAACGCGCCCGCTTACAACAACGCAACGAAATACAGCCAGTTGATACTCGCGGGAGATGTGATTTTCTTCTTCTGACGCCGGCTAGACTAAGCGAGACGTCTAGCTTCCTACTAGTGGCCTGTCGCGCTGAGTTAGTTGCCATTGCGGGAGCCGCTTGCTTACGCGCGCGGCGCGGTTCCCCGTAGCGCCAGTAGTAACGTTGTCGTCGCGACAGGCCACTAGGCGTTAATACCGCCGGTTCCAGGTAAGTTCAGCAACATCGGCTGTGTTCCGCGCATGACACGAAACTGCTTAACGCGGGGCCGTTGCCGGTTCAGAGCCTTACGCAACTCTATGAGCGAGGCGATGGGCTCGTCTTGTATGGCGCAGATCAAGTCACCCTTCCGGAACCCGCATTCGTCGGCATTGCTTCCAGGCTCCACGGAGTGAACTAGAAGGCCTGGAACATCAGACAGGCCAACGGCCCTGCGCTTCATCAGCGAAGCGCGAGCCGGAAGAAGTGTCATGCCGAGATAGAGCTGGCGGGAATCTGCGAGATTTTGCTCCAGGCACCCCAGCCACTTTCTTAGCAGCGAAGCTAGCTCGGTACGCTCCCCGGCGGTGAGGCCGGCCAAGAGGCTCGATTCGTTTGCCAGATGCTCGGGGATGACAGCTTCGAGCAGTTTCGAGCCTTTGCCGGTAAGGGCTACGAAGACAGAGCGGCGATCACTCTCATCCTGCTCACGCTCCACAAATCCTTCGCGCTCCAAGGCATCAATTCTAAGGCTCATGCTGCCGGAAGTGCGCAGAAGACTGCGCATTAACTCCCGCTGGGTCATCTTATAGGGCGGTCCATCGCGGCGAAGGGTAGCGAGTACATCGAAGGTCGCCCGGGAAATCCCGAACTCTTCAAATTTCGTTTCGAGGGCACGATCAACATATTCCATGATCCGGCCGGCGCGACCGATGATTTCCACAGGCGCTAAGTCGAGATCCGGGCGCTCTCGCTTCCATTTTGCAACGACTTTATCGATGTGATCCTGGCCTGGCACTCTTTCCACAGTGAACCAGGATTGTATCTTGTGGCACAGCGGTTTGGGTTAAAGTTGCTTTACGCAAAGTAGATTGCTAGGATTTGGTCTTGAGATTCGAGCAAGGAGAAAGTCACGATGAGAGTAATTGCGTATGACAGGTTTAAGTCAGGCGTGACCATGGAGCAGATCAGGCCTTATCTTCCGGAAGAAGTTTCAAACGTCTGGCGGCTTTGGAAGGAGGGCATTGTGCGGGAGAACTATTCCCGCGCTGATGAGCCTGGAGTTGTGATCATCTTTGAAGTGCCGGATGTGGATACGGCGCGAACGTATACGAATGATTTTCCGCTGAGTAAGGCCGGGATGTTGGAGTGGAGCTTTATTGCGCTCCAGATTCCGTTGCCAATTGAAACACTCTTCCGTGAAGGACTCGACCTGAACCCGCCTTACGACCGGACGCTCACGAGTGCCTATAAGGGCTCAAACCAATGAAGCAGGCATTCGGACTCTCGGTGCCGGAGAAATTCGAGGACGTCTGCACACCATCGCGCGCGGCGCTCATCATTTATGACATGCAGGCCGGCATAGTACCGCAGATCGCTGACGGCACCGACATTACCCGCCGTTGCCAGCAATTGCTGGCTGCTGCTCGAAAGGCCGGCTTCCGCATTTTCTTCACCCGGCACTTATTCTTGCCGAACAAAGCAGCCGGAGTGGGACAGTTGCGCAGGGCGATGGCATGGCAGCGGAAGAGCGATCCCGCAGAGACGACGCCTTTCATTACACAGGGCTCGGCTGCATGGGAGATTGTTCCGGAACTTGCGCCCCGGGAGAGCGAGGTGCTTATCGACAAGATCACGATGTCGGCCTTGGAGGGCACGTTTCTCAATCTCGCACTGAGGGACGCGCATTTAGAGGCATTCATCATTGCCGGCATTGCGCTTGAAGTCGGCATTGAGCCGACGGTGCGACACGGGGCAGACCTGAATTATGCGCCCGTAGTGGTGGCGGATGCCTGCGGATCAAAAACTGCGCAGGCGAAGGAGCGATCACTCGCCACTCTCGCGGAAACCGGCGAGGTGTTTGCCGTGAGTACGGCTGACGTTCTTGCTGCTATGCGGCGGCAGTAGGGCTATGAACAAAGCGCGAGTGGAATCCTTCAGCGATGGAGTGTTCGCGTTCGCTATTACATTGCTGGTGTTAGGCGTCCAGGTGCCGGAGCTAAGGAACGGTGGCGATGAAGAACTACGAGCGGCGTTGTTCCGCACCCTACCCCAGCTTGTACCGTAATGTCACCAGTTTGCGACCATCGGTATCATTTGGCTGAATCACCATGCCATGTTTCATTCGGTTGAGCGCGTCGAGCATACGACCCTGGCACTCAACCTGGCTCCTGTTGCTGGTTGTAGCCTTCATTCCGTACCCAACGGCGGTACTGAGCCGGTACGGCGCGTTGACGTCGAGCGCGTTCTTATACGGGGCCGTGCTCACGCTTTTGGGCTTTACTTACTCTTTGCTATGGCTGCATATCGTAGGCAGGCAGCTGAGCTCCGCCTACAAGGATAAGGCAGATACGCGTCGAAAGATGCGGCGCAACCTGACCGGCCCACTCATGTATCCGGCAGCAATGGTGATTGCGTTGCGCTATCCCCGGGTGAGCGTGCTCATCTACTTCCTGATGGCGGCTTTCTATTTCATTCCGACCGTTCGCTAGGCTTTCCGTAAGATAGTTTTCATACTCGGCGTCAGCATTGCAGGCGCCCGCGAGGGGAGTCTATGCGCATTCATCTACCGGTTGCAATTTCTGTAGCGCTGCTGGCTTTTGTGCCGGTGAGACAAAGCTTAGCCCAGAGTGGAACTGTTGTCCATGGTAAAGCGGGCATCACGCTGCCTGCGCCGCCATCGGTGAGGCGGGCTCCTGTGGTGGACGAGTACAAGAGCGCGACCGCCGCAGAGCCGGTGAAGGTGACCGACAAGTACCGTTGGCTGGAGGATGCGAAGAGTCCGGAGACGCGCGCCTACATCGCGGCGGAGAACACCTACACACAGCAGTATTTGGACCAGGTGAAGATTCTGCCAAAAGTGCGGGAGCAGATGGCGGCGCTGCTGCGCGTGAACGTTGTGGAGATTCCGCAGAGGCGCGGAGACAAGTACTTCTTTGCTAAGCGGCTGGCGACAGAGAATCAGTCTTCCATTTACATGCGGAAGGGCTTGCATGGTGCTGATGAGCGATTGATCAATGCGAATACGTTGAGCGCCGATCAGAACACGTCAGTAACGATGGTGGACTTGAGTGAGGATGGGTCACTGCTGGCGTACGGCGTCCGCGTAGGCGGGGCGGATGAACTGGAGATTCATTTCCTGAATCTGGCGATGAGACAAGATACAGCGGACATGCTGCCCAGCGCGCGCTACTATGGCGCGCATGTAGGTCCCGATGATAAAGGGGTCTACTATTCAAAGTTTTTCCCCCACGAAGGCACGCGCGTCTTCTATCATGCGTTCGGGACGCCGGCTGCGAATGACACCACGATCTTCGGGCGGGAGTATAGAGGCGAGAAGCTGAGCGAGATCGATAACGTGGATGTGAATGTTACGGCCAACGGACATTACCTGGTGCTGGACGTTGCTCATGGCGTCCCGGCAAAGCGCCAGGACATTCTGCTGAAGGATCTGCGCGTGGCGGGGTCGCCGATTGTGCCTCTGGTGTATGGAGTGGAGAGCCGCTTCAACGTGTTCAACCTCGGCGATACTTTCTATGTCGATACGGATTATAAGGCGCCGAACCACCGCATTCTGAAGGCGGAGCTAGGCAGACCTCCGGAGCAGTGGGAGACGGTGGTGCCTGAGGGCAAAGACGTGATTGACGAGGTGAGCCTGGTGGATCGCAAAATCTACGTGCTGCGGCTGAAGGACGTGAAGAGCGAGGTAACGATTTACTCGACAGACGGCAAGGAGACGGGCCGGATCGATTTTCCGGGTATTGGCGCCGGCTCGACGCTCTTCGGCAGGGCCGAGGAGAAGGACGGCTTCTACCGATTTGAGTCAATCGTGGCGCCGCCCACTATTTATTACTACGACACGGCAACGCGTGAGTCGGAGGTGTTCGCGGCGGAGAAGGCGCCGTTTGATTCAAGCGCTTATGAGGTGAAGGAGGTCTTCTATGCATCGAAAGATGGCACGCGAGTGCCCCTTTTTATCGCGGGACGCAAGGGCTTGAAGCGCGATGGCAGTGAGCGGCTGTTGATGACGGGGTATGGCGGCTTTGCGCTGAGTGAGCTTCCGGTGTGGAATGCGGAGTATGCCTGGTGGATGAAGCAGGGCGGGTGGTTTGCTCTGCCGGACCTTCGCGGCGGTAACGAGTACGGCGAGGCTTGGCATGAAGGAGGGATGTTCGAGCGCAAGCAGAACGTCTTTGATGACTGGTATGCCGCAGCCGAGTATTTGATACACGATAAATACACGTCGCCGGAGCATTTTGCGATTCGTGGACGGTCGAACGGCGGGTTGCTCATGGGAGCATCTATGACGCAAAGGCCGGATCTGTTTGGCGCGATCTGGTGCGGGTATCCGTTGCTGGACATGCTGCGCTACCAGCGCTTTTTAATGGGCCGGACGTGGACCACCGAGTACGGCTCAGCGGAGAACGCGGCAGATTTCCCATATATTTACAAGTATTCTCCTTATCAGCACGTGGCGGCCGGGACCAAGTATCCGGCGGTGATGTTTTTTACGGGAGACGGCGATACGCGCGTGGATCCCATGAACGCTCGCAAGATGACGCCGTTGCTGCAGGCTTCAAGCGGGAGCGGCCGGCCCGTGTTGTTGCACTACAGTTTGAAGGGCGGTCATAGCGCCGGGATTTCGCAGAGCCAGTTGGTGGAAGACTATGCGGATGAGATGGGCTTCTTGTGGACAGAGACGGGCAGCAAGTAGGTTCGTGGAGCCGCGCGGCCTTCGACACGGCCACCGACGTGGAACTTAAGTAAAGGATAGTGCCGCTCTGAATGAAAGCGACATTGAAAGCGCTGAAGCGGCATGCGATCGCTTCTTCGCTGTTTGGAGAGATCACTCTTCAGAAAGCGGTAGAGAAACTTGGGTTTGTGCAAGCGGATCCAATCCGGTCTCCAGCACGCGCGCAAGACCTGATACTGCGACAGCGGGTGAAAGGGTAT
>CAXUCT010000115.1:0-1901 GCA_964249415.1 uncultured Bryobacteraceae bacterium
ATGCCGATGGCATCAAAGCAAAGATTCTTTGCGAAGGCGCGAACGGTCCGACGACGTTTGTGGCGGATTCCATCCTGGCCGAGAAGCGGGTGTTTGTGATTCCCGATATTCTGGCGAACGCCGGCGGCGTGACGGTCTCTTACTTCGAATGGGTGCAGGACCGGCAGGGGTACTTCTGGAATGAGGCGACCGTGAATGAGCGGTTGGAAGAGATCATGGTGGCGAGCTTTGAGGACGTGACGAGTTTCGCGGCGCGGCGCAGCGTGAACAACCGGACGGCAGCGTATATGGTAGCAGTGGAGCGGGTGGCGAATGCGATTCGGCGGCGGGGGTTGTACGCGTGAGGGGGCGTGGCTGTTTAAAAGCCGGAACTAGGACTCCGGTCTCTGTGACAAAGGTCTGCCAAGTATTACAGCGGCGCCCGATAGTAGCAGGAGAAAGAGGGAGGAGGGCTCGGGCGCAGGGGTCGGCCCGGTAATCGTGATGTGCCCCGGAGACAAAGCGTCAATGTGGAGGTCTTTTCCTAACGCATTAGAGATGCTTGTACTCGGAAAAGCGGCTAGATTGACGGCAAATATTCCAGGCGTCGCTATGCGCGAGACGTCAAAGAAGACATGTCCCAGCCCTACCGTCTCGCCGGAGCTAATCGTAGTGCCTGTTGAGGGACTCAGAACCACGTCAGAGGCCGAAATAGTCTGACCGCTGTTGGGGCCGCTAAGATCTGGTCCGAATAGAGAGTTACCTGAAAAAATGTAATTAACTCCCGTCGAGTAAGTGACGCCGGTCAAGCTAATGTTGGGGTTGGCAACTGAAAGGCCGAAGTTGAATCCACCGATCGTAAATGTCGACAACCCAAGATTGACCAGATCGACATCAAAAGAGTTCATTGAAGAGCCAGGCCCAGCAGCAACTGAATCAACGGAGATCGTGATTCCTGCTCCCGAGGCAGACACTGAAGTGAGAACGCTTACGGCAATACCGATTAGTAAGGCATTCTTACGTGTGGGAAGCTTCCAAAAAGATTTCACTTTATCCTCCATCCAATCTTTCCTGCTTTACTTAGACCTAACGTCATTGCTTACGGTAGCGAAGTCCCCAGCCGCGATCTGACAGTTTGAACGTCCGCTACATTCACAACACCGTCGCCATTCTCGTCCGCGAAGATATTGTAAGCGGCGGCTGAAACGTTGTGGACGCCCACCATGTCGGCTGAGGTAACATTGCCGTCATCATTAAAGTCACCCCACAGCACCTTTAGCGTCTGGGAGAAGCCAGCGCCACCGCCAAGAGGATTGCCAGCCGCGTCGGTCAACGCGTTCGGACCACTGCCGGATAACGTAGTAACCACGCTAGCCCGGCTTAGTGGGCTAATGTTCCAAGTGAGAGTTGCCGTACCGAGGCCGGTGAAGCCTGTAGCCGATATTCCACCCAGGCTGTGGATGTTACCGCTTGTAATGGGCTCTGAGAATGCTACCCGAATTCCACTGATTTGCCATGGCAGGCGGTTCCGCGTCGTAGCATTCAGGTTATAGCTCCGCGAGCCGAACAATACGCTATAGCTTACGACAATTGGGCCATTTGGTTGTGTCACGTTCAGTGCAAAGCTGTTCGATGTTACCTTATTCAGACTCGCATCGATTTTGGTGCTGCCGACGGCTACTGCCGTTGCTAATCCGTTCGCGCTGATGGTGGCGGTCGCTGGATTCGAAGAAGCCCAGGTTACCTGAGCGGTAATGTTGGCCATGGAGCCGTCACTGTAAGTGCCGGTGGCTGCGAACTGTTCCGTGGCGCCTTTTACTAGCGAAGCACTAGGTGCGGTGATCGCAATCGACTTTAGGGAGGGAGGGCTGTTCGTAAGCGAGAACGCAGCAGTTGCGGATACGCTGAAAACGCTGGCCGAC
>CAXUCT010000115.1:1946-10691 GCA_964249415.1 uncultured Bryobacteraceae bacterium
TGGTGACGTCGCTTGACCCGAGGCATTGGTAGTGGCCGTCGCCGTTAGCTGGCCGGAGAAAGTGCCGGAAGGCCCGCTACCTGGCGCGGTGAAGGTCACGCTCTCGCCGGATATCGGGTCACCGTTAGTGTCTTTGACTGTAGCTACGAACGGATTCACAAATGCCGTGTTGATCTGCGTTGTCTGTGGCGTGCCACTGGTAGCGACGATGGTGGCGGGCGGTGGTCCGCCGACATTCAGCGTGACCTGTACCGTTTGGGCAACTGTCGCGGATTGAAAGACAGCCTGACCGGTGTACGTTCCGCGGGCGAGTCCGGTGGTATTCACGGTGAAGGTCTCCAGTTGTGGAGTATTACCGTAAGCTCCGGGAGAGACCCTTAGCCACGGGCCGCCATTTCCGGTATCGTTTGAGGCGTAGAACTGGAAGGCAGTTCCCAAGCTAGCGATAGTTAGCGTATTTGAGAGGGCATCCGGGGGCACGGTAAACGACAGCCCATCTGATTGAACGAAAGCATTAGGTCCCACTTGCATGACGACGGGAATCGTAATGCTGACGGTGCCGCTCTGAAAGAGGAGTTGGCCTATATAAATGCCCGTTGCAGCACCGGCGTTCGGCAGATTCTGAGTTACTACCCCAACCGCTAGATTCGAAGGCGCGGTGCCGCCGACGGAGCTTACTGCGAGCCAGCTTCCACCATCTCCCGTGATCGCAGTAACAGTCCAATCCAGTATGCCGCTTCCTGCATTGCGGATTTGGACGGTTTGATTTGTGGGGTTGCCGCTTGAGGGTTGACCGGAGAAGTACAGCCCGCCTGGTAGATTGTCGAAGAACGAGCTGGACGCCGGAGCCACTGTGAGAGTGACGGGTATAGTGAGTGGCGCTGTTCCAGTTGTAGGCGTAATGACAACTTCTCCGGTGTACATGCCCGCATGCAGGGTCGCCGCGACGGTTGGATCTATGCTGACGAGTTCTGGAAACGGCGTGTTGTTATAGCCGCCTGATGAGACGTGGAGCCAACTGCCCCCGCTACCGGTTGAGACAGAAACGTAAGTTTGAACCGCGCTGCCGGTATTGCTGGTGGCTTCAATCTCCTGCGGAAGCGGGACATTGCCGCCCAATGGCATAGCAAAGCCAAGTGGATTGATCTGCACCAGGCTGGTGCCGCCCACAGAGACAGTAACCGGAACGGTCACCGTGTCGGTGCTTCCCGCCGCTTCAAACAGCAGATTGCCTGTGTAAATGCCGGGTGTCTTGCCGCCATTGGGCAGATTCTGTGCAGTGACTCCGACCGTTACGCTGGTCGGCGCCGCTGCACTGGCCGGAGATGCCGTGAGCCAGTTGCCCCCATCCGACGTGCTGGCAATGACATTCCAGTTCAGCGTTCCTGCTCCAGCGTTGCGAATCTGCATGATCTGGCTCGTGGGATTGCCGCCTGTGTTCACTGAGAAGTTCAATCCTCCCGGAACGTTGTCGAAGAAAGCGGTACTGGGGCCGGCCACGGTGAGCGTGACGGGTATGGTGACCGGCGCCGTGCCATTGGTAGGCGCAATCACAACTTCTCCGGTGTAAGTACCGGTTAGTAGCGTTTTGGCCACCGTTGGATCCACGCTGACAAATTCTGCGAAGGGCGTGTTGTTATAGGCGCCTGATGAGATATGGAGCCATTTGCCCCCGCTACCGGTTGAGACAGAAACGTAAGTTTGATCCACACTTCGATCACCTGCCCCGGAGGCGCATTCCCAAACTCCGGCATGGTAAAGCCGAGGGGATTGATCTGCACCAAGCTGACGCCGCCCACCAACACCGTGACCGGTACCGTGACGCTGCCGGTGGAACTCGTAAATAACAACTGCCCCGTGTAAATGCCCGGCGTCGCTCCTCCGTTCGGCAGATTCGCCCTCACGATGCCTACGGTCACCAGTGACGGCGCAGTCCCTGAGGACGATGAGGCTGTTAACCAATTTCTCCCGTTGAAAGTCAGCAGTGTTACTGCCCAATTAAGCGATCCGGCGCCGCCCACGCTACTCACTTCAATCGTCTGGGAAACCGGTTGGCCGTTCATAGCAAGGCTGAAAGTCAGGCCGCCAGGCAGGTTATTGAAGAAAGACTTGGGAGGCGCAGCCACGGTGAGATTGACGGGTATGGTGAGTGGAGTTGTGCCATCAGTAGGCGTAACCACCACTTCTCCGGTGTATGTGCCTGCCGGAAGCGCTGCGGATACGGTTGGATCAACGCTTACGAGCTCCGGGAACGGCGTGTTGTTATACCCGCCCGATGAAACGTGCAGCCAGTTGCCGCCTGAAGTAGTTGAAGCAGAAACGTAAGTTTGGACCACTCCTCCCGTGCTGCTATGAATTTCAATCACTTGCGATGGTGGTGCACTGCCAAACTCCGGCATGATGAAATATAGAGGCTCAATTGGATTCAGCTGTTGAGCGTGAAGGGGCCGCGAGGCGCTAGTTAAGGCGAGGATAACTAACAAAGCGAGTCCAAGGCCCGAGTTCTTTTGGCTCCGGCCTCGCACTTCAGCAGTAAGTCTCTTTCGACCTTCGACTCGCTGTTCCTTCGAGCGCAAATGAGGTAAAGCCGAAAGCGTGTGCTTGCGCACACTAGGGTGAAGTGATAACATTCTGAGGCCTCCGGGAGCCGGACTAATTTGCTCTGCCTAGTTACAGTTCGTAAGAAGGCAGCCACTCCGGACACGAGCCCAAAGAATTTCTTAACGTCGACAGTCAGTTATGATCTCGACCGAAGAACTCCCGACCAATGACGACCTGTTCTTGCAGGTTTACGAGGATCTGCGTCGTCTTGCTCGCGGTGTGAAGGGAAGTCGTGGCAATGTCACGTGGAACCCGACAGCCCTGGTCCACGAAGCCTATGTGCGCTTGACTGCGTCAGGGCGATTTCGCGCCGAGTCGGCAGAGCATTTGAAGCACACCGTCGTTCGCGCGGTGAAATACCTGATCATCGAAGCGGCGCGGCGCAACTCGGCCTCGCGGCGAGGCGGTGGCGTCGTGCCGATGCGTAGAATTCCTCTTGACGACCTCTCCGTGCGATCGGCTGAATTTGATCCTGAGCAGTTACTTGCCCTTACTGAGGCGCTGGACGGTCTCGCTAAGGAGAATGAGCTGCGCGCTCTTATTTTCGACTATCGATATTTCGGGGGGCTGGAATTATCTGAAATTGCCTCGCTGCTGAAGATTTCAGAAAAGAAAGTGCAGCGCTCCCTTCGACTTGCGCGAGCCTCGGTCACCGTCGCCCTGGGCAGGAAGAGTATTGAATGAACTCCGAACGTCAGCAACAGATTGAGGATCTGTTCGACGACGTGGCTGACTCGCCGCCCTCTGAACATCGCCATCGGCTTGAAAGCGCCTGTGGTGACGATTGCCAGTTGATTGATGAAGTGATGGCCCTGTTGGACGCAGATGCATCCGGCGGCCACGAGATTCTCGGCCTCGATGTGGCAGAAATGGCCAGCCAACTTCTTGACCCTGCCACCCCTCCCATCATTCCCGGACGTTTTGGCCGGTATGCCATCAAAGAATGCTTGGGCCACGGCGGTATGGGATGGGTTTATCTAGCGGAGCGTGATGGATTGGGCGACCGGGTAGCGATGAAGTTTCTGCACAACGCTTGGAGTTCGTCGGTACACCGCGAGCGATTTGCAAGGGAGCAGCGAACTCTCGCCGGGTTAAACCACCCCTGTATCGCGCGTCTTTATGACGCAGGCGTCATCAATGGCACGCCTTGGTTTGCAATGGAGTATGTGGAAGGAGTTCGTATTACGGACTTCTGCGAACGTAACCAGTTGGACTTAGGTGGGCGGCTGAAGCTGTTTCGCTCAGTTTGTGAAGCTGTGAAATACGCGCATCGTCATCTGACGGTTCACCTGGACCTGAAACCATCGAACATCTTTGTTACTGCGGATGGTGATATCAAGCTTTTAGACTTTGGGATTGCCAGAAACCTCCATCGCGAAGGTGGCGAGGCGGAGAAGACCCAAACGGGTTTTCGATCGTTTTCTCTAAACTACGCTGCTCCCGAACAGATTCGGGGTGAAGCAGTTGACGTTCAGACGGATATTCATGGCTTGGGCATCATTTTGTATGAGCTGTTGACTGGTAAAACGCCAGCGGACCTGGCAGACGCCGGGGCAGCTGAACTATTTCGCTACGCCGAGGAGGAAGTCAAGCGGCCATCGGTGGCGGTTCGCGCAAATTCCGGCGTTCCGGTTCGAGCGTCTAGGACCAATTGGAATGACCTTGACGTCCTTTGCCTGACCGCTATCCACAGAGATCGCGCACGGCGTTATGAGTCGGCGGAGGCGTTGATCCGGGATTTAGAACACTTTGCAAAGGACGAGCCACTCCAGGCTCAGGCTGACAACGCTCGGTATCGGCTGAGTAAGTTCTTGATCCGTCGTCAAAATGAAGTGATCGCCGCGAGCGTAATGGTTACTATCGTGATCGTATTAAGCGTGTTTTTTGCTGTGCGGCTAACAAACTCGCGAAACATTGCTTTGAACGCGGCTGCGCGGACTCAGCGCGTACAGCGGTTCATGTTGAGACTGTTTGAGGGAAACGACAAATTTACGCCTCCCGCTGAAAGTCTCAGCGTAATGACTATTGTGGAACGCGGTGTACGGGAGGCACGGACGCTTGATCGCGAACCTGAAATGCAGGCTGAGCTTTATCAAACGCTGGCAGGTATTTACCAGAAGTTAGGGAAATTCGATCGGGCGGATGAGCTCTTTCGTGCGGCTCTCAAGGAACGGAGATCATTGCTGGGCCCCAATCATCCCGAAACGGCCGAAAGTCTAGTTGACCTTGGTCTACTACGGCTTGATCAAGCCCGATTTGAGGAGGCTGAGCGGTTGATCCGTGAAGGCGGAGAAACACTGAAGCATGTTCGAACAGCTGACTCCGAAGGGCCCGCTAAAGCAACGTTCGCGCTGGGCAAAGTTCTTGAGGCGCGCGGTACTTATGCATTGGCAATACCTCTGCTAAGCGAAGCTGCCAAGCTCCAGTCAGGTTCGAACGCTCCGGTTCCAGAGCTCGCAGTAACTCTAAAGGAGTTAGCTGACGCGCACTTTTATGCTGGTCACTACGATGTTTGCGAAAACCTCACCCGGCAAGTGTTAGATATGCAACGGCAGTTTTACGGCGAACGACATCCACTGATAGCCGACGACCTGATCAACCTCGGTGCAGTTCAAATTGAACGCGGCCGTTACACCGAGGCTGAGCAGTTCTATCGCCGGGCGCTGGTTATAAATCGAGCTTGGTACGGCGACAATCATCCCCAGACAGCTTCCACCATTTATATGCTCGGTGAGGCGCTTCTTTCTGAAAAGCGATTCGATGACGCCGAACGGCTGCTGAAAGAGGCGCTCGCCATTCAAGAGCAAGTCTATGGGCCGATTCACCCCCACGTCGCTAATGTGCTCAACGAGCTGTGTTTGGTGCACTTAGGGCGCAACCAAATGCGCCAAGCTGGTATTTGCTTCGATCGCGTGGCAAAGATTTATAAAACTGTATATGGAGATCGCCACTACCTAGTTGGTCTCGCACTAGCCAACCGGGCGAGTGTGTATCTGGCAGACAAGGACTACGCTCGCGCAGAACAGGGCTTTCGGGATGCTCTTGCACACTATGAGCAAGTTCTCCCTGCAAACCATTTGTATGCAGGTATAGCCCAAATTAAGCTCGGGCGCGCATTGCTGCGCCAGAAGCGTTATGTAGAAGCAGAAGAGCACACGCTTGCTGGATACAAAATCGTCAACACACAAACCAGTCCAGCGGTAAGTTGGCTGAAGTCTGCGCGCACGGATCTCGCGACGATTTACGACCAATTGGGAAGACCCGAGGAGGCGTCAACCTTTCGCTAAGTGAAGCCGCTATGCGGCAGGAAAGCGGCGCCGTGGACCGGCAGATCAAGCCACCCGAGCGGGTGGCGAATGCGATTCGGCGGCGGGGGTTGTACGCGTGAGGGGCGTGGCTGTGAAATTATTCGAGCTCCAATAAGGGAACGGAGATAGGCGGAGCGTCAGTGGAAAGAATGCCGTCTTTCACTTCCATGACTGTTTCGGGCGTATAGACGAAGGCACGCCGGGTACGCGGGTGGATAAGCCAGACGTAACGGACGCCGAAGCGTAGATAGTCGTCGATGCGCTCCTGCATCTCCTGCATGCGGTCGCGCGGGGAAAGGATCTCGATGCACAGGAATGGCGGTTCCACAAGAATTGGACCGGCAGGGGTTGGGCCAACCAGAACCGAGATATCCGGCACGCGGAAGCGAGTTGGTTTTACCTGAACCCTTTGCTCCGGCACCACGATGATTCCCCACTGCGCTTCGCGATTGGACAGATAGCGGCTGAGCAGCATTTGCAGACGGCTGTGATCCCATTCACCCACGTTTCGCTCCAAGAGTTCGCCGTCCACATAGTCACAGTCGGGACGGTAACTCGTTTCCAGATATTCGCTTACTGGCACAAAGGTTGCGGTTGACACGGCGATGGTTCCTTGTCTCTAAGATAACTTCTAGGAGTGAGTCCCGTGGAAGTAACTGCTGGGCCAGCATTGCTTGTGGGGCGTTGGGCGATCGCGCTGGTTTGGTTCTATCAAGGCTTGTGGTGCAAGGTTCTGGGCCGGATGCCGCGGCATGCGCAAGTGGTTGAAGCTGCGCCTGTATTTACCACTCGTGGCGCGCATCTGTTTCTCCTGGCGCTGGGGTGGTTTGAAACGCTGCTGGGGATCTGGGTTGTGAGCGGCATTTCTCCGGAGGTGGTCGCAATGATCGAGATTGCACTGCTGGTCGCGATGAATACCGGGGGAGTGCTTTGGGCCAGCAAGATTATTCCCGATCCGGTGGGCATGCTGTTCCAGAACTTCGCGTTCGCGGTATTGATCTGGATCTGCAAATGACCGGGGAGACGCTTTGGAGGCGAGGTTCGCGCGTCCTCTTCGGCCAGATGTATGAAGACGTGGAGTTGGAGCTGCGCGCGTTTGCGGGCTGCGGGCGCGTTTTCTGCATCGCTTCTGCTGGCTGTTCCGCCATTGCTCTTTCAGTGGCGCATGAAGTGACGGCGGTGGATATCAATCGAGATCAACTGGTTTACGCGCAAGCTAGAGCGGCAGGATCCGCCGCACAAAGGGGCCAGGCAGAGAGCGTGATGGCAGCGGGACGGCAGCTCATGCGGATGGCCGGTTGGACACCACGGCGATTAGAGGCTTTTATCCGCCTAACCGATTGCGGCGAGCAGTTGGAATTCTGGCGCTCCCAACTTGACGGGAGGCTGTTCCGGTTGCTGTTTGATACTTCTATTGCAACATCGCTGTTTGCGATCGGCCGGCTGACCCCCCTCAAAGGCGTGCTGCCGGCGCACGGTTTCGGGGCAGTGATGCGAGGAAGGTTGGAGCGGAGCTTGACACGTTTTCCGAATGCAAGTAATCCTTACGCGCGCGCCAATTTTGCGGGCGAGCACATCGAGCTTGGTCCGGCGCGGAAGCGAATACAGTTTGAGCATGCCGACGCGGCGCGTTATCTGGAATCTTGCCCTGCCGGGTCGTTCGATGCCTTCTCCCTTTCGAACATTTTGGATGGAGCGACGGGGGATATGCGCGCCGTCTTAAGGAGGCAGTCCGCTCCGCTGCCTCGCCCGGCGCGCTCGTGATGTTGCGAAGCTTTGGGGAACCCCGCAATCCGCAGGAGCAACAGGTGGCAGCCGAGGATCGTGCGATGATCTGGGGGTCGATTTATCGAGGCCCAGTCGAAGCTCTCTAGCAATGTTGTATCTGCTCCGCCGACATCCCTTCCCGGTCAAGGCTCATTTCCATCGATGTTTGGCGCTGACCTATGCGTTTCCGGCGAAGCTGTTGGCGGGTTTGTTACCGCCAGGACTGGCGGTGGACACCTATGGCGAATTTGGGTTTGTGGCGATTGCTCTTGTGGAGACGCGCAACTTACGCCCGGCTTTTTTGCCGTCCTGGCTGGGCCAGGATTTCTTTCTGTGCGGATACCGCATTTTTACGCGCCTGAGCGGTGGAACGGGAGCTCTTCGCGGGCTGTACATTTTGCGCAGCGATACGGATCGAGCGCTGATGTCTTATTTGGGGAACGTTTTCACGCACTACCGGTATTATCTGGGCGACGTGACATGCGAACGTTCCGGAAGTGTCTCCCGATGGAAAGTCAGCACGCGGGGAGGGGAGGCGGATTTGAGCGTGAGCGTGGATTTCGAAGCGACCAAGACACGTTTGCCGGAGGGTTCACCGTTTCCAGATTTCAAGGTGGCCCGCCGGTTTGCGGGACCGCTGCCGTACACGTTCGATTTTGAACCGCAAACGGGCTCGATCATTTCCGTTCGAGGCACGCGCGGCGAGTGGAATCCGCAGCCCGCGTCCGTTGCGGTCGATGCGCTGGCGTTTTTCAACCGTGCACCGTTCAACGCAGTACAACCGCTACTTGCAAATGCCTTCTATGTACAGGATGTTGGGTATGGATGGGATCGAGGCCGGCGTGTAGCAACAGCACAGTCAGTAGGAGCAAGCTAGATGGCGGCACGGGGCCCGTACCAGGGCGTTGCCCAGATCCTCTCTTACAACCGCGCGTTTTACATTGTGACGGCAGCTTGCTCGGCCGGTGCGATTATTGCTGCTGCTTACGTGCATGGGCTGTTCCGCCTGGCCATTGCGATAGCGGTGGTTGGGGCGCTCAGTTGGACGGTTAGCTCGCTGGCCGTCTCC
>CAXUCT010000115.1:10701-11506 GCA_964249415.1 uncultured Bryobacteraceae bacterium
ATTGCGCAAGCTCGCGCATGTCAACGTGGTGAACCTTCCCAACCGGCTTGCTGGTGGGAGCTTCCGGGAACGTGCACTGCTTTTATATTGCGCTGATTTTGGTGTTGCTGGGCTTGCTGTCGCTGTTGATGACACCTGCCTTGTTGCAGCCTGACCACTTTCGCGGGCCATACTGGGGCAAATACTCTGCTTGGAGCATGCGCCTCTACATCTTCGACCGTTCACTTTGGCGTCGCTCTTTGCTTTTCCAGCAAAAGATTGATTTTTTGTGTGAAGTAACGGCGCGGGTTCAGCGATAGATCTGTGTGAACGGATTCATCGACAACGCGGCCAGGATCTTCGAAGCCGCGCAAAATGTGATGAATACCGGTGAAACTCCTTCCGATTACACGATTCTGATGGGCGCGGAGGGCGGGATTCGGCTGATTGCCGATTCCGATTGGCCGCTCGATTCACTGTTGCGCGAACACGGGGCGGGGATGGCGTATCGCGTAACACCTGGCACGGACCGGGTAAGCGTGGATGGGCGCGATGGGAAGAGCAGATGCCATTTTGAGAGCGCTTCGAGCGCGCAGACGGCGCGGCTGATGCTGAACTCGGTTCCCCCTTCTTATTCCTTTGCAATGGCGGCGTAAGGCGCGGTTTGGGCGCGCGTGGAACAATATCCCACATGCGTCTTCTTGCCTTCTTTGCCGCCGCGAGTCTCGCGTGTTCGGGCGCCAACACCATGCCGCCAGTTGCCGATCAGCAGTTGGCCCACGATATTTATAAGCAATTAATTGAGATCAAGTCAGGATACACGAGT
>CAXUCT010000116.1:0-359 GCA_964249415.1 uncultured Bryobacteraceae bacterium
GTGCCGGCACCTTCTTTTTTGATTCTGGCGGGGCAGGCGCAACGGATACCGAGTTCGAGGTCGGTAGCGGTAAGCCAGACCTGATCGCCGTCGGTCTCGATCAAAATGTTGGAGAGAATGGGGATGGTAGTCTTCTTCTCCACCACGCCTTGTGTGAGTCCCAGCTCACGTACCAAGTCCGACTTACTAACCGAGAATTCCATAGCCTTGTTTGTAGAGGTACTAGCTGCGAAGGGTGCTTTCTATTCTTCCTAAACCTATGTTTTTCGAAGTACTAAAGAGAAACCGTATTAGTAGGGAGTGTGGAAATGTTGAATTCTTCCTAAATTATAGCAAGAAATACGGTTTCGCGCATTTCC
>CAXUCT010000116.1:369-5059 GCA_964249415.1 uncultured Bryobacteraceae bacterium
CGGCTGTGAATTTCCGCTCGCTAACGCTGCCTTTTTTAGAGCGTGGGGAATTTTCAACGGTTGTAAACAGGATCTGTAAGCGGGCTCTGTGGAAATCGGCATAAGGCTATTGGAGGGAGTCCGTTACGGCTTGAATAAGGCTGTTCAAATGTTCATCACGGTGGCGGAGCTCCTCGATTTTCTGGATGGAGTGGAGGACGGTGGTGTGATGTTTTCCACCGAAGTAGCGGCCGATTTCAGGGAGGGAGGCGTGTGTGAGATCTTTCACCAAGTACATGGCGATCTGGCGCGGATAGGCGATCTGGCGCGTATTGCTTTTCATCTTGAGTTGGGCAGGCTGAAGGCTGAAGCGTTCGCTGACGGCGCGCAGGATGGACTCGACTGAGATGCGCTTTTCAGACCCGGCGTTCAGGTGCTTGAGGGTTTGGTGGGCCATAGCCAGCGTGATGGGTTGGCCAGTGACAGAAGAGACGGCGACCAAGCGCGTGAGGGCGCCCTCGAGCTCACGGACGTTGGATTTGGTTTTGGTGGCGATGAAGATGCGAACGTCGGGGGGAAGCGAGATTCCTTCGGCTTCGGCGCGTTTATCGAGGATGGCCATTTTGGTTTCGAGGTCGGGCGCCTGGACATCGACCATGAGACCCCACTCGAAGCGGGAGCGGAGGCGCTCGACAAGGCCGGGCAATTGGCCGGGAGCGGAATCGCTGGAGATCACGATCTGTTTTTGGTGATCGTAGAGCTCATTGAAGGTGTGAAAGAACTCTTCCTGAGTGCGTTCCTTGCCGGCGATGATGTGAATATCGTCAATCAGGAGAACGTCGGCGGAACGGTAGTGGCGATGAAAGAGCGTCATGCGATCGAGCTTGATGGACGTGATCATTTCATTCATGAAGCGTTCGCTGGAGGTGTAGACGACGTTTAGACCGCCGAAATTTTCAAGCAGGCTTCTGCCGATGGCGTGCATGAGGTGGGTCTTGCCGATGCCCACACCGCCATAGATAAAGAGCGGGTTGTAGCTGCGGGACGGCATGTTGGCGACCGCTTGCGCGGCGGCATGGGCGAGCTGATTGGACGAGCCGACGACGTAGGTGTTGAAGGTAAGACGCGGGTTTAGCCAGGTGACGGTTTTCTCGAAAAGGGGCTCAACAGATGTATGGGAGCGGCCGTTTGGCGGAAAGGAATCGGTGGTCTCAGCGGGCCCGGCGGAGGCGTGTGCGGCCAAGGCCAGCGGCGGAAGCGCTTCTATTTTGTACGACACGCGCCTAACCGGAAGATTCAGCTCCTGGACGGCGGCATGGATATCGGACCCGTACTCTTGTTTGATCCAAGCTTCTGTGGTTTCGTCCGGAACGCGAACGGTGAGCTCACCATTGTGTAAGGCCCCGAGAGAGGTACGAGAAATCCAATTCTGATACGCCCCACGGCTGAGCTTGACAGCCAGCCAGCCCTTAATTTCTTCCCAAGCGTCACCCAAACCCGCAGCACTCCTGTCAACCCTGAACGCAAACGATTCCCACATCTTTTCCACGACTGTGGAAAAGCGGGGTGCCCATTTTGTAATTTTTTTCACTGCTGCGAACCAGCAGTTCACAGTTGGGGGAGAACCGTTTCCGCTCTTCGGAAAATTCAGTCTAACATAGGGCAGGGTTTTGGAAAGGGAAATCTGCATGGATCGTAAGTTATTGAATCGTGGCGGTTTAGCGCAAGGTGGAATATTGGAAATGGGTGAGAATCTACCGGTAGAATCGACTGGAAAGTCACTAAGCCGATCTGTTGCAATGAGATGAAATTGACTTTGGAACAAAGTCATTGGAGAATGTTGATTAGCCCTCCTCAGCGCGGGAGTAACTCAGCTGGTAGAGTGCAACCTTGCCAAGGTTGATGTCGCCGGTTCGAACCCGGTCTCCCGCTCCAAGAATCTGTTTTCGTTCCTTTAGCTTTGTTGCGGCTACAGCTTTACCAAAAGCGCGTCGGCCAATGTTTGAACAAAGAGAGGTAGCGCTCTCGTTTGATGAAAGCACTCAATTGCTGTTCAAGCGTTCGATTGATCGCCCGAGCCTGTTGGTAACTTTGTGACCAGGGCATCATCCAGGTAAAACTGGTGATGATACTCTGAGCCCTGCATTGGATTGCAGCCGCTAGGCCAGCGCCCACGAGAACACACGCGTCGAGGACTGCCAAATAGTCCTCCGTCACCTTTAATCGGGGGTGTGCAGCTGATCGTAGTCGCCTGCGGAGAGGGCATCGGCTGCCATTTCGCTCAGAAGCTGGTTTCTTTCTCGATCCCGCTTGTCGCGGTATGCCAGGAGGTCTTTCAGATAGATTCGGCGGTGGGTGCCGGCTTTGTGAAAGGAAATGTCGGCGTTGTTGAGCAACCCGATGAGGAAGGGGCGAGAAACACCAAGCATATTGGCGGCGTGCTGAGTAGTTAGTTCCTCCATGATAGGCACGACAGAGACGCCCTTTCCTTGGCTCATATAGCCGAGGACCTGAACTAGGACATCGTATACGGACGCGGGGATGGGGATGGCTTTATGGTCCGGCCCAATCAGCGCGGGCGCCTTTTCGAGCAGGAAGAGTTTGTAGAGCTCTTGTATTTCGTTATTTTCGACGTCTTTGACCTGAACAGGCGCATTACTTGGCATGCAGGGTTCCCTTTCTTAGGTCAGTTTTGAAACTCTTTGGGTTAAGGTCTAAACGAAATAAACGAAACACGTCTTTAGTATGGAGCTGGGTTGGCGAGGTCAATGGAAATTTGGCACGAATGGTTTAAGGGTAGTCCGGATACGTAGGGCTTTGGAACTAGGGGCCGAGGAATGGAGGATGGGCACACTTGTAGTATCGACGCGGCCGAAATTGAACGACTAAGCGGGGTTTTGGGGAGTTTGGCCGCCGTGGGATTGAGCCGGCGGGGGCATTTTGAGCACCTGGGCGATGGTGGTTTCGGTTTCGTGGCGGCGGGCTTGAGCTTCGGTGAGCCAAACGCGAGCTTGATGAAGCTCGGCGGCGCGGTTTTCGGCGGCTTCGCGACGGGTTTCCTGGGCTGGGCGGCGTTGTTCGGCGAGTTCTTGCTGGGCTTGTGCGCTCGCTTCCCGCTCCTCCTTGCGCTTTTGCGATACGAAGCCAATTTGCTGGTTTCTCTTTTGAGCTCTTAGCTTTTGAAGTTCGTTCAGAGCTTTGTAGAAGGCGCGGTTGTGGGTGGTTTGATAACGCAGGTAGAGGGCAAGCTGTTTGGGGTCGCCGGTGGTGGGATCGTACTGGCTGAGGCAGGTGTTCTGGAGCGTGATGGCGCGTTGTCGGAGCCAGTGGGATTGTGCCATCTCGCGGACGAGGATGAGTTCGGTGGGGGTAGCGGGTTGGTGTTCCGCGAGGAGATCCTGCGTAAGGGTTTGGTATTCCTGCCCGTTCTCCCACGAGAGCACGAGGAAGGGGCCGGTCAGGCCGTGGCGGAAGTTGTTTTGGGAGGCGGCGGCTTTGCCCTCCGGGGATTTGGGGCCGGAAGAGTGTTGCGAATTGGCTTGGTTGGCGGCGATCTGGGCTGCGGTGGACATTGAAAGAGCTCCTTTTCAGAAATGACTTGAGATGGGAAGGCTGGTAGGGGGTAGACCCGTCGGCGGCTTTGATCTGTGAAAGTTCGACCGCTTTCTTGCTTTAGTCTCGCGAGCAGTGGTTGGGGACGGAGGAGAGAAGGGCCGTAAGTAGCAGGCCGCTAAGGAGAACGGGATTTTGAGAGGGGCTGTGAACGTCTTGCAAAAATTGCTGCCTGGGCAGTTCGGTAGGGGACACGCCTGCACCTCGGACGCTGGCGGTTGTACGAACAGTTAGCCCGGATTGTCCCCGAGGGGCTTGTCGGATTCTTTGAATGTGGAAGCCGGGCCTAATCGTGAGTTTTGCAAGTGGCTGGCTGTGATCGAGTGATGGAGACCTTCTAGATTGCTATTGCTCGTGCTAGCTCGAGCCAATGTGTATTGTTTGGATCGGCGTCGGCCTGTGCTGCAGCGCGAGCAAACGTCCACAGGCGTACAGGCCTACGATCCAGGAAACGGTGAAGCGCTGAGGGCGAGCGCCATAGGCGACGAAAAAGGCGACTGATTACGATATCCTGTTCCGCTTCCGGCAGCTTACGTAGAGGCGTACCGGGTTGACAGCGCTCCAGGAGCATGTCATTGCATTCCGTATCAGCGTCAAGCAGCTGAACCGTTGGGTCGCCAGACAGAGGCGTAGTCCTTCGATTTCGTGCTCACCTTCCAGGTGGGGCAGGCCAAGCTTCAGAATGGCACTCGTCCCGTCCTCAAGTATTACGGGCGCTACCCAGGCGCAACTCACTTCATCGCCATCGAACGGGCTTCCGATGATGAGTGACCAGCGCTGTTGAAGGCTATGTATGACATGGGGCAGTTCATTAAGCCAGAGCAGGCGCGCAGCGTCATTCTGACAAATGGAGGTGATTTTAGCCGGTGCAGGATTCGCTTGCCAGCTCAATGTTTCTTCAAATCGAATCCGAATATCTTTTGTTGTCGTACAAGCATCAGGTGGCGACCGTAATGGAAGCCGAAAGAACTTGTATCCAGAAGGGGACAACACGTGATTGAGAATTCTTCCGTACTTCCGAAGTTGGCTATGAACCAAGGGCGGCGCTCGTTTTTTAGGGGCTTAGGGCAAATAGGAATGGGTGCTTCCTTTGTAAGCC
>CAXUCT010000116.1:5069-9332 GCA_964249415.1 uncultured Bryobacteraceae bacterium
CTGCGGCCCTAAGCGCCGGGGCCTCAACGGATACTGCGAATCAGATTTTCCAAGCCGCGGTGATTGCTGAAGATTTAGCAACCACTTTCTATTACAACGGACTGGTTGGCCCGGTCATCATGGACGCTGCTCTGGCAGGCACGGGTGGTACTGCCACAAGCGGTACCGGCAACGTAGCCAACGTAGACTACCTGCGTGCCGCGCTGAACCAGGAAATTGAGCACGCCAACCTGTTGCGCACAGTTGGCAATTTCGGTTCCAGTCACGCTGCCGATCCCGTCCAGACCTTCTACTTCTCGCCTGCCACTTTCTCTAACATCCATACATTTATCGCTACGCTCTCCGCACTGGAGAACGCTTTCATCGGCGCCTACCTCAATGCGATTCGCGAGTTCGCATCGCTGGCTTCACGCAGTGGTGAGAGAGGGGTAGCTGACGGACCTTTTGGTGGCCCTTATAGCGCAGCTCAGATGGAGTGGTTCGCCGAAGTGGCCGCCTCCATCATGGGCGTGGAATGCGAACACCGCGTTCTAGGTCCGGTGATCCTTAACGCCGACCAGCCGAACAACTTGTACTTTGAATCGACGGACGGTTTGACGAGCGTGTATCACGGTAGCGCCTCCGCGGTTGCGGCTTTGACACCGTTTCTTAGCCAGAAGTCTGGAACGGATGGTTACTCACTGGGAACGGCGGTCAACGGAGCCTCGCATGTAGGGCTCGCCTCGTCGGGTAGTTACCCAGTGTTCTAATAAGCAATCGGGGACGGAGACTCACTTATGAAGAACATCTTACGTGCGCTTACATTTACTCTATTCAGCGGGGCAATTTGCACACTAGCTGCCGCCCCTGTTTGTCCCTCTACTCCGAACACCAGCTCTGATTGTGATTACCTCATCACAATCAGCAGTGCCGGAACCGCTTCGGTCAGCAATGTTCCGGGATCGACGCCTTTTAATTCCATGGTCACCTTCAACGACGGAACCAGCGACCCAGGGGCGGACGGATCTCTTGTGGGTGTTATTAACAATTATGTTCGGCCCCTTAGCAGCTTTACTCTTCTCGGTTCGGGCGCGAGTGCGGGCATCTTCGACTTCTCGTTCAACGGCATTTGTGTTTACACGAACGCCCCTTACTGCGGCACTGCACAGAGCGGCTATGAAGGCCCGACAACCACCTTCAGCGATCTGAGATCAACAGTTCTCTTTCATACTACGGAAGGAATTGTGACATTTAATCCAACGCTGATGGCGAATTCGTCCACATACTTTTCGATTGAAGACAGCGCTGCCGATATTAACGCCAAGGGAGGCTTGAGTGTCTCAAACCTGAGCTTTGCTTCGGCTGCCGCTCCGGAACCCGTTAGCTTCGCACTTCTGCCGTTGGGCGTCTCCGCTTTGTATCTCTTTCGGCGTAGGCTGAACACCGGAGCGTAAAACACTCTTTACCCTAAGGGACGCTGAAGCGCGTCCCTGCTTTCCATTTTCGGACAGCGCTGTCCCGCTAACGTTTCGAACAACCGCCCCATTCGCTTCGTTTCTTACGGAGCAGCGTACCTAGTTTCAGCGATTCCATTTGGTCATGGAGGTGCATTGATTCAGGGCGGGATCGTTATGAAGCCTCTTTTGGGCGATATTCGTTATGCTGTCCGGGATTTACGGAATGCGCGCGGGTTTGCGGCCGTGGCGGTGGCTACGCTGGCGCTTGGCATTGGAGCGCCGACCGCGATGTTCACCGTGATCAATGCGCTGCTATTGCGGCCGCTGCCTTTTCGCGCGCCAGACCGGCTGATGGCGTTGGGCGAGTTTGATACGCGGCGTGGAAACGTATCGACTACAGGTGGTGCCTTCTCCTACCCGGACTTAGAGGACGTGCGCGCGCGGAATCGATCGTTCACCGATGTAGCGGCGTATCACGATAACGAGTACACGGCAACGGGTTTTGGTGAGCCGCGGCATGTGGAGGTGGAGAACGTTTCCGCTGGACTGTTCCGTCTGCTTGGCGTTCAACCCGCGCTGGGGCGAGGATTCCGGGCAGGGGAAGATGAGCCTGGGCATCACGTAGCGATCTTGAGCGATGCTTTTTGGCGAGCTCACTTCAACGCGAATTCCAGCGTCATTGGCCGCGCTATCGATCTCGGCGGACGGTCGTTTACGGTGATTGGTGTGATGCCGCACGGATTTCAGTTTCCCGTCCGCAGGGAAGCGCGCGACATGTGGCTGACGTTCTCGCGTCAAGCTGAGGCCGACGTGCCGGGTGACACTCCCGCGACTGCGCAACGCGGGAACCACACTATCGAAGTGATTGGGCGGCTGAAGCGGGGCGCTACACTAGCGCAGGCGAATGCCGATTTGGCGTCAGTGGCGCACGCGCTTGCATCCGCGTATCCGGACTATGACTTGTACACGGGTATGGGCGCGAGATCGGAGTTGGAGCACCTGATCGGAGACACTCGTGCGTCGCTGTACACATTATTCGGCGCCGTGGGGCTGGTCTTGCTGATTGCTTGTGCCAATGTGGCTAACCTGCTGCTCAGCCGGGCGAGCAGCCGCTCTCGCGAGATAGCAATCCGGAGTGCCCTGGGTGCTACGCGCGGCCGTGTAGTTCGTCAGTTGATTACGGAATCGGTGGTCCTTTCGCTGGCCGGAGGTTTGCTGGGGATTGTGGTGGCCTCGGGATCGCTGGCGACGGTGTTACGGCTATATCCGGCGAACCTGCCGCGTGCGCAAGAGATTGATATCGATTGGCGGGTGGTGCTGTTTACGCTGGGTCTGGCGATTGTAACGGGCATTCTCTTTGGGCTTGTGCCGGCGTTGCGCGTGTCATCGCCTAGCTTGGCGAATGCGATGCGCCAGACAAGCCGGAGCACGACGGCGGGCGGGGGTCAGAACCGGCTGCGCTCGGCATTAGTGGTGATGGAGCTTTGCTTAGGGGTGATGCTGCTGATTGGGGCGGGCCTGCTGCTGCGCAGTCTCGATCGTTTGTCGCATGTGTCGCTTGGGTTTAATCCGCAGCACCTGCTGACTGCCAGCTTCGACCTTTCCGAAACGCGCTACAACCCTGACCAGCAGGACCGGTTTATGCACCAACTAATGGATCGCATCCGGATTTTGCCGGGTGTTGTGAGCGCGGCGGGTGCGCTGCCGCTGCCGTTGAATGACGACGGCTGGATTGTCTCGTTCAATCTGCTGGACCGCCCGGTCTCGCAGGCAAACGAGCCGGTAGCAGGCTTTTACGTGGTGGTGCCTGGGTTCTTTGAGAACATGCAGGTTCCCTTGATGCGGGGCAGGACCTTTGGAGCGCGGGATGAGCGGAACGCGACGCCGGTGATGATCATCACGGATGCTTTCGCGAAGAAGTACTTTCCGCGCGAGGACCCCATTGGTAGGCGGGTGAAAATTGGCGCGGGAGAAGGGCCGGCGCGAGCGAGCTATAAGACGCGGGAGATTGTGGGAGTGGTGGGCGACATTCGCACGGGCAAACTGGCGGAGACACCGGCGCCGGCGTATTACATCCCGCTGCCGCAGCTGATGTGGGGAGCGCCGGTGCTGACCGTTCGCACTGCGGGCGACCCGAAGACGGTGGCCCCGGCACTGCGGAAGGTGCTCGCTTCAATGGATGCGGAGGCGCCGCTCTATTCTGTGCGTCCCATGGAAGACTATCTGGCGCTGGATTTGGGGCGCGCTCGTTTTCAGACCGTGCTGCTGGGCTTTTTCGCCGGGATCGCGCTGCTGCTTACCGCTATTGGGGTGTACGGGGTGATTGCTTATACGGTGACTTTACGCACGCGCGAAATTGGCGTGCGCGTGGCGTTGGGAGCGTCGCGTTCTCAGGTTCTTCAACTGGTGCTGCGACGCGGTTTGGTGTTGACGGTGGCGGGTATCGGCGCTGGTGTTGCGGGTGCGGCGGCGCTGGGGCATCTGATTGAATCGCTGCTTTATCAGACGCCTCCGCGGGACCCGCTTACGTATGTGGTGGTGTGTGTTGTCCTGTCGGCAGTGGCGCTGTTGGCCAGTTATCTTCCGGCGCTGCGGGCGGCGCGGGTGAATCCGACAGTGGCGTTGCGGTATGAGTGAGGGGCGTTGTTGCGGCTTACTCGCGAAAGACTTTGATGATCTGGAAGCTCTTTGGTGCGGCTATCTGAAAGGCGGCCGAGATTTGATCGCCAGCATGTTTCAGTACGGACCAGTCGTTGGTTGAGAGCACCACGATAGCAATCGTGCGCAAGACAGGTTCTGCTGGTGCACGATGTTTTGATCTGCCGTG
>CAXUCT010000116.1:9342-11503 GCA_964249415.1 uncultured Bryobacteraceae bacterium
CATATCTACGAAACCGGCTGCTTCGGCGGCGCGTAACAGATCGCCATTCTCGATCATGCCCCAACCCTGTTCCTGAGCGGTGCTGATCTCGTGTTCCCGTAACAGATCGCGCAAGCGACGTGGAATATTTACGTCAAGAGCACCTTCAACGTGGTTGACGACGCAGCAACGGCGTGAACTTCCCTTGCAGATGGTCGAGCACAAGGTTAATCTGTTCCCGGGTCACCGGAAAGTTGTCGAGGATATTATTGATCTCGCCGGGCGTGCCGCCATGGTGAATATTGTTCAAGACGACGTTCACCGGGATGCGCGTGCCAGCGAAAACGGGAGCTCCGCTCTGGCGTTGGGAATCGATTTCGACGCCGGAGCAGGTGGACCAGTCGACCAAGGGGTCTCTCATGGTGTTTCGATTCCATGATACGGCTTTTAGCCGATGAGCAGAGAGATGGCTGCGCGCTCCGGTCAACTATTTTTCACAAGGCACGCCCTTAGGGGTGTGAGGCGAGTGTCGAGACGGGGGACGGTGTGTGGAGTTACCTTCCGGCGCTACGGGCGGCGCGGGTGGAATCCGACGGTGGCGTTGCGGTATGAGTGAGGGCCCCCTAAAATGGAGTGAGGCTTAGGTATGGACTGGTCCAAATTTGACTTGGCGATGACCGACCCACGCTTTCAGAGCGGCGCGCCCGTATTCAAAGACGATCCGCGCCTGCCGGTCCAAACAGTCCTCGACAATCTTGACGATGGGATGACGCCGGAGCAGATAGCGAAGGCATGGAAGGTTGAACTGCGCCTGATCGCGGGTGTACAACACTTTGCGGAAAGCCAGCGACTTGCGCGTCCTGTTCGATAGAAATGTCCGGATCAGATTGGGCGCTATCTCTCCAAGCACGTTGTTCGCACAACCGCAGAACAAGGTTGGAATCGGCTTACAAATGGCGATCTACTGAAGGCTGCTGAGGCGGAAAAGTTCGACGTGATGGTCACGGCCGATCAAAATCTTTCTTATCCGCAAAACCTAAAAATTCGCACGCTTGCGCTTGTGGTGTTGGGGACAAACAAGCTGTCGTTGCTTGAGGCGCATCCGGAGCGAATCGCGTTGGCCGTCGATGCCGCTACGTTGGGAAGCTATTATTTCATTGAATACAAAGTCCCGCCGAAACCGCGTCCCGAAGCTGAGCATGCCGACGAGTAGATAAAGATCTATAATTCATCGCCATGACACTCGCGATGTGCGGGTTGTTCCGATGAGCAGAGAGATGGCTGCGCGATCGGGTCAACCATTTTTCACAGGGCACGTCCTTGGGTGTGTGAGGAGAGTGTCGAGACGCGAGGCGGTGTGCGGATTGCTGCTGGTGCTTACGCCTGTCTTTGCATTAGGCAGTAAGAAGATTAAGCCAATGAAAGCGAAGGCGAATCCACCGCAGTATATGGCTTTCAGCAGACTGCTGGGACCGGGAGATCGCGCGCGGCATGCGCTGGAGCGACTAACGTTTGGTCCGAAGCCGGGGGACTCCGAGCAGCTTCAACGGATTGGGTTAGACAAGTGGCTGGAGGCGGAGCTTCAGCCGGAGCGGGTGCCGGAGAATGCGCAACTGCTGGAGCGCCTGGCGCCGCTGGAGTCGCTGCGCATGAGCATTCACGATGCGTATGTGCACTATCCGCCCCCGCAGATGATTGCGGCGGTGGCGCGAGGGCGAGCACCGTTGCCGGACGATCCGGAACTGCGGGGCATCGTGGTGCGACTGGCGAACCGTTATCTCGCGAAACATGATGGGGCAACGGAAGCACTGAAGGATCCGAACGATGATTCGGATTCGGATTTGGATTTGCGGGTGAAGCTATCTGACATTCTCAGGCCCGACGAGATGAAGACGCTTGCGACTGGCGGGGCTGAGGAGAAGCGGGCTGTGCTGGCGGCGATTCCGCCGGAGAAGCGAGTGGATTTCGCATGGGCTCTGCGGCGGCAGCAGCGGCAACAGTTGGCGGCGCTGGCGCCGGTTGAGTTGCAGCGGCAGCTAACGTTGACGGTGAATCCGCAGAACGTGGTGGCAAACGATCTGGCGGAAGCGAAGCTTTTGCGGGCGGTCTATAGCCGTCATCAGCTAGAGGAGTTGCTGGTTGATTTCTGGTACAACCACTTTAACGTTTTCCTGAACAAGGG